>JANXZD010000469.1 GCA_025355705.1 Bacteroidota bacterium
ATCGAATCAACCCCAACGACAATAACGCCTGTTCGAGTAGCAATAGAATTTCCTGCTTGCTGTAAAATTGATTTATCGATATCAGATAAGGATATATCGATTGGAGCGTCAAAATCATCCCCTTCTCTAAAATAATTCAATCGAATTGAAATATTATCATGTAGTTTACTCGCGCTATTGATTCCCGAAAAATTACGAGTGTATTGACGGTCTGAATACTCAAAATCAATGACAATTCTTGATGCACTCGTGATCAACTTTCTTGTGGAAAAAGTAATTTCAGCGGAACCATAATCAATTGAATAATCATTATTATCTCCCCGAACCATCAATTCACCGTCAACATACACTTTTTCACTTCCGGCAATGACGATAATAGACCGTTGATTATTTTTACCACTCAATCGATACGGTCCTTGAACTCCCTCAATTCCTTGAAATTGATTCGTATGGAATTTGCCACGACTTGTTGCACCAATCAGTTGAATCGTTGTTTGACTATTTCCAGATTGAAAATCACCTGAAAGTTTAGCCCCTTGAAGTTTTCTATTAATGTTGACAAATTCTCCTCCAGTAGTATTGAAATAAAAATCGCCCAAGGTTGCAGTGTACGCAGGGCTTTTTATTTCAACAAATACGTTATCTATTTCTTGCAGTGTTTGGGTATTCCCTTGCGGTTGAATTGGTGTGTTCTCATCGGTTAAGGCGGCCAGTATTTCAATTTCGTCCGATAATTTACCGGCCATTTGTAGACGAAAACCGGAACTTAATGTGAGATCGCGATTCGATCCGACGAGAAATCCACGACTGATTGAACCACTTTTTGAAAGTTCGGGTCCGAATACATTTGTGAATATCCCTTCTGTTGATTGTGTAACAATCGCTTTGTGTTTCTTGCTATCCAGAGTATCATTTTTAAAGAACAACGTCCGAAGAGAATAAGTGGGTTTCAAATTTAACGGAAGATAAGAATACGAAATCAACAACATTCCTTTTCTGTTTATAGTTGAATCTAAGGAAATAAGAACAGTGTTTGATTTTTTTTGGAAAGAAAAAGTTTTGATCGATACAGCATCAACCATAATCTTAATCGTGGATTCTTGTATAAATGATTTTGAAAGTTGAACTGAAAATGACGTGCTATCGGGAGGAATTGAAAACGAATCTATATAAAATGGTGAAAATGTTTGCGCTGTGACAAACATCAACGGAAAGAACAACAACCACATTACTATTGATAATTTCATTGGAATATTCTATTCAATAGTAAAAAGTTACGCTAAACCTCCGTCAATTGGAAATAAAAAAGTCATCCGATATTCGAATGACTTTTATTGTAGTACCGAGAGCCGGACTTGAACCGGCACTCCTTTAAGGGGAACTGGATTTTGAGTCCAGCGCGTCTACCAATTCCGCCATCCCGGCCTGCCATTTCAAATATAAAAAAAATGGAATTCCTTTCCAAACAATTTTTATTCTATCACATTTATCGTTTGTATAGAAACGCACAATCTAATTTGCTATTCGTCGTACCGTCGTGAATAACGAATTTTCCTCCGCTCCATATTGAGGCACTTCCATACTCACCGCGTTTATTGATCGCGTAAAATGTGACATTAAAATTTGGTTTTCCGTCATCTTTTTGCAATCGTTTCATTATGGTATGCTCAACAATTCGTTTACAAGCCATGAGGCAAGATTCTTCTGGAGATTTTCCCTGCCCCATATATTCAACAACCATTACAGAACTACAGTTGGTAAGATTTGCTTCACCTCTACCAGTTGAACCTGCACCGCCGATTTCATTATCAATATATAAGCCAGCACCAATAATTGACGAATCACCTACGCGTCCGGGAATTTTGTAAGATAATCCACTGGTAGTTGTTACGCCAGAAATATTTCCTTGCAGATCTTTTGCAACACAATTTATCGTTCCGTACGTTTGCATCACTTCATAAAATTTTGATCCAATATTTTTATCATCGACACTGTGAGGTGGTAAATAATCATCTTAGGTTGAAAGGTTCTCTTTCCATTTCACCCACATTTCGCGAGCTTCTTCAGTTAAAAGATTTTCTTCTTTGAATCCATGCATTCGCGCAAATTTCAATGCACCTTCTCCGACAAGTAGAACGTGATCCGTTCTTTCCATGACCATCTTTGCAACTTTTGAAGGATTCTTTATATTCCGCAGTGAGGCAACAGCTCCTGCGCGATGCGTTGGTCCGTGCATCACACTTGAATCTAGTTCAACGATTCCATCTTCATTTGGAAGTCCTCCGAATCCGACGGCCATATCGTTGGGATCTTCCTCAACAATGTTCACTCCTGCGATCACGGAATCAAGTGCATCCTTTCCTTGTTGAATCATCTCCATTGCTTTCGCTGTTGCAGCTAAACCATTTCCACTGCTGATTACAATCGTTTTTCGAACCTCAGTTTTCTTATTTTGCGATTTGAGCATTTTGGGAAATACTGCTACTGTGGCACCAGTCAGTAATGACGAGGTAAGAAATTTGCGTCGGTTGAAATGAGGCATAACTTTCCTTCGAAAATTTTATAATTAATTCAAAAGTAACTTTTGCTGATGAGAGTTGCAAGGAAAATGCGTCAAAATGAAATCCTCTCCGATAATGTATGTTATGTCGGAGAGGATTTTATATTAAAATGAATAACTCAAACCCAATGAGGCTATAAGATATTGAGGAAAACCTGGTTCAATATAAATTGCTTGTTTACTGGTCGTAGAAACACGGCCAAAATCAGGATTGATGTATGCTGAAGAAATGTATTTCGTATCTATTAGATTATTGACTGTAATAAATCCTTTTAGAGTCAGATGATCATAAAAGCTTAGCACTTTTGAATAACCAATTGTTGCATTAATAATATTATAAGAAGGCACTTTCAAAATATTACTGTCATCAGCATAATATTCTCCAACGTTTTGTAACGACAATTCACTGTATAACCCCTCAACAAATGAAGCATCATAACGGAGACGGGTGAAGAATATATAATCTGGAATACCGATCAGTTTATTATCCTTGTAACTAATTAATTTTCCACTGAGTGTTAAATTTATCGGTCTTTTTGTAAATACAGAATCAATTGTATAATCAACATATTTATTATTTGATACCGATAATGAAGTGCTGAGTGTAAAACCATGATCGAACTGAGCTGTTAATCCTAATTCAAGTCCAATTCGTCTTGTTTCACCAGCGGTTAAATAAAACCTGCCATTTTGATAAGGTACAATATCGTTGACTGTGGAGATCAAATAAACGGCAGCATCGTACGATACTACTTTGGTAAGAAATCGATCAATATCTAATAATTGTTTCGTTCCAATCTCATATGTCGTTGAAATGATCGGTTGTAAAAGCGGATTGATACTGCGAGCATTCAACTGCCCTTGTGCAGGATCGGTTTCATTACCGGCAGGAACTTCTACACCACCACCATAGGAAACATAGAAACTATGAGTTGGATTGAAGAGATATGTTATACCAATTTTTGGGGTAATCTTTGTGAATGATTTCTTGTCCGAAAGGTTCGTTGGGTTAAGAAAATTTTCTGCAAAATATGTTACATTATCATACCGCCCGCCCAGTGAGAAAATAATATTATCGTTGACGAAGATTTCTTCTTGAGCAAAAGCGCCGTAACTATTTGCTCCTTCCCTCTTATCGTCTGTAATGATAGAATCTCGTTGTCCATTCTTTAATTGATAAAAAATTATTGCCCCATCTTGATATGCTTCATCATTACCGATAGTTGTTGTCATGCGAATATTTTCATTAAGCAAAAATTGGTTACGATAGACAAAACTCCCACCAACATGATATCGAGTAAAATCACGGAATGAATTTCTTTCAGATCGCTGTAAGTATTTTGGATTAATGTATGCTGTCGCAGAAAGATCATTGCTTTCATCGATCGAATGAGAAAGTGAAACTCCAATTCTTCCAAGCCGGTTGAATCGCCTTTCATCTCTTTCACTATACGACGGTTTGTAATAACTCGTGTCCGCTTGTGCTTGTTGTGGATTCGAATTGAATTGTGTTTGTGATAGTGGGCCTGGGATATGAAACACGTTTGTCGTTCCCAGTAAATAAACCCCAAGCTTTGTCTGCTCTGAAAGAGCAGCGATGATTCCGGAATTCAGCAATGTTTGCGTACTGCTTGAATGATCTCTCCAACCATCAGAATTTGTGTTGCTTACATTCAGGAAGAATTTGCCGGATCCCATTATTGCACCCACTTGGATTGCATTTTTATTGAATCCAAAACCACCATAAAATGTTTGAACATCAACAAAAGGTTTTTCAAATGTTGTATTGGAAGAAACACTCACAAGTCCTCCGGCACCATTTCCCCACAACGCAGATGCATTGGTACGGATAACTTCCATCTTGCTCATCGTGCTTATATCAATTTGATCGAATGATGTTCGTCCATCCGGTTCAGTTTCAGGAAATCCATCAAGCAATATTCTTATTCCGCGCGATGTTCCCGAATTGGACCGTTCGCCGGAACCTCGTGCTCCGAATCCACGAATGGTTATTCGAATATCCTGATTTCCGTATCGAGATTGGGCAAAAACACCAGGAACTAAAGAGAGTGCATCATCCAATCCATATCCTCTGCTTTTGGAAAAATCTTTTGAAGTTATAATTGAAATTGCAGATGGTTCTTTGAATGATGTTGTTGTTTTACGTGTTGAAGATATTTCAATTCCTTTTAGAATAAAAGTTGTATCTTTCTCTTGTGCACTGATCATTGAAAATTGCACAATGGAAAAAAATAGTATAATATATTTTTTCATAGACACCTTTAAATAATAATGAGCATAATCCTTCAACGTTTCGAAGGAATGATTTTTATGATGTTCAATATATTTTAAAGTTCTACTGGCGGGGATTTATCGCGAATGGTGTAATGTTGAAGATGAACATTGCTGTCTCTTGAGATAAAAGGAATTACAGTGTAAAGAACCGTAAGCTTTTCAATGGGATCTATGATAAATGCTTTGGGTGCATTTCCTTTGTCAAAAGATTCCCAATTAACGGATGGTCTTGCAATGGAAGGAGTTTCAAATAATTGACGATGATTCTCGAGATATTCCTCTTTGTCAAATTCACAATGGAATGAAAAATAATTGACAGCAAGAACAAACGAAATGAATTGATAGAACGTCAATTTCGTTACTGAAAACATAAAGGGGTGCAGCAAATGTGCACCCCTTTGACGTATGTTCTTATGGAAGAACAATTATTTTAATACCATCATTTTTTTGATCTCGGCATATGTTCCTGCCGATAGTTTATAATAGTATACTCCGCTTGCAAACCGTGATGCATCAAAATATTCCTGATGAATACCGGCTTCACGGAAACCGTCGGCAAGTGTCGATATTTCTTTTCCAATAGTATCATACACTTTTAGAACAACATGACTCCCCACAGGAACACTGAAACGGATCGTCGTTAATGGATTGAATGGATTTGGATAATTCTGTTCCAACGAGAATTGTGTAGGTATGATTTTCGAATTTAAAGGTACTGCTGCAACCGCATCCGGATTTAGTGCGATCGCTAACATATTCGATAATCCCAATTCTCCTTTTGAGGAGGCGATACCAGTCGTCGTATCAATAACAACAAGTGTATTTGTTACAGTAGTTGTTCCGGTCAATCCGTACAATTTTCCGTTTTTATCAAAAACGATGTCAACAACTCCTGTTCCAACGCCAGCCGTACCGACTTGTGTTGCTACACCGGTAGAAGTATTCACCTTGTAGATCGCATCAACAACTCCGGATGTATTTCGTAACGACATCCACAAAGAACCATTCACCGGATTTACTGCCAAGCCACCTGCACGCAATCCCACATTTGTTCCAATTAATGTGGCGACACCGGTTTTATAATTGACAGTATAAATCCCGCCGGTAAATGCTCCCATATAAGCCATAGAATCATTATAAAATGCTAGACCTTTAAGATTTAGAACATTTACGACTGAGACTTGTTGTGTGCTCGAACCATTGCTTGATACACGATAAAAAGCTCCTCCATTTGCAGAACCGGTCGGATCGAAACCAATTAATTCTTTGGTTGATGGATGAACACGCAAACTAGCAAGTTGAGTTAAACCGGTTATGCTCACAAGAGTCGCTTTTCCATTGGAAGAATTAATAGTGTAAAGCTTTCCTCCATCGGTCGTACCGGACATTCCATAAATTGTTCCAAGAGTTGCTGCAAGAATTTGGAATCCACTTCCCGTTAATCGAATATTTACGTTAGGATTATTGACATCGGTTGAAGTAAATGTAATTGTGTCAATAGCCGATCCGCCTTTGGTTGGTTTGAAGAATACTTTAAGATCAACAGAACCTTGACTTGGAATAGTAAACGGTACTGAAGGTGCTCCTAGTACAGTGAAACCATTCCCTGGAAGTTTTAATGAATTGACAGTTAAAACATCAAGTCCATCATTTGTGATAGTGAATGTACTGGTATCGCTGGATTGATTTACATTTTTCGTTCCGAAATCAATGAAGCTTCTATTGATCGTTAAAATTGATCCGGGAAGCGGTCCAATTTTAAATTTTGAAACCCATGTTGACCATTGGTTTTTATTCGAGGCATATTCAGTGTGTGACCAAAACGTCTGCTCATCAGTTGGGTCTAAACCGATTCCCATGTAATCACCCCAACGATTTCTTCCTGAGCCGAAATCTTGAACATAATTTCCATTTCCTTCTTTCATAGTAACGCTTGACGACAATCCTGAAGGATCGTTTTTCTTTCTGCCGCTAATGTATGCTCCAATATATTCATTGATCCCAGCACGACTCGCAGTGACTGCAATATTTTGATCTTTATCTACTGCAATTGAAGCATAATTATGCCAATAACCTTGCAACCCAAGAGCTACATCTTCAATAGTTTTATTTTTGTAAGGATCTATTTTTAAATATCGAATAGCGGAATATGCATTTCCTGCTCCGCTCGCAATCGTATGAACTGCCCAAAGCAAACTATCTCTGTTAACTACATTTGCTCTAAAGTATCTGCTGCCATTGTCGATTTTCAAGGTTCCGCTTCCACCTAATTGTTCCATCGCTGGCGGAGCTGAATAGGTAACGCAAGGAATATTTGCCGCAGCAATTAAAGGTGTCAATGATGTCAGATTAGACATCGTCCAAACAGTGACATAACTTACCGGAGTAATATTTGGAGTATTTATTAAAAATGTTTTTGGTGTTTTCCCGAAAGAGTTTGGGGTTCTAAGATCAAACAGCGTGCTACCAGTTAAAGGGTCCTTAAAATCCCAATAATCATAAAAACCGATTTGACCTGCAGTGTTTGCATATAATTGGTCCTTCGGAAGAACACGTAACTTATCGTACAGATATCCACTGCCAACTAAAGGAAACTGATGTGACGTTAACAAGATTGCTGTACTATCGTATCCAAGCGCAGGATAATCACCCCAGCCAGGAGTTGTCGAATCACCCATTGCAATTGCTGAAGTGTTCCACATATACCATTTTCCCATTGCATTATCCGTTTCTGAAACAGCAATAAGATGACGATGATCGGTAGTTGTTGGGCTTGTCATCCACAACATCACAAAGCGTTTTGAATATTGATCAAAAATAATTTGTGGATCGTTGGGTCCTGTTCCCGGAGCAATGGAATTATAAAATGTTTGCGCTGTTACTGTCTTTAAAATGGTCCCTGTAGTTTTATCAAAAATTCTGAACGAGGTATTTACCATGACAATAATATGATTCGTTCCAACAGCAGAAATCGGATCTGGCGGGATAGAATTCGTTTGAGCTATTCCCAGAAATCCTTTTTGAATTACCGGACGAGAAACGGTTGCAGTAACTGAACTGTAATCTTCAATATAGTTTGAGCCTTCAATACCGGTAGCCCGAATTTCTGCTGTTGG
>JANXZD010000472.1 GCA_025355705.1 Bacteroidota bacterium
TCTAATCAATCGTTGAGCAACAACAATATTAACGCTGTATGCAATCAAGAACGGTTCAACACCCATTTTGAATAATCGGGAAAGTGCACTCGGTGCATCGTTTGTATGGAGGGTTGAAAGAGTCAAGTGACCGGTGTTTGCAAGTTTGATCGCAATTTCAGCAGTGGTCTTATCGCGCATTTCACCAACCATCACAATATCAGGATCGTGACGAAGAATTGCACGAAGCGCACCGTCAAAATCTAATTTCGGATTCAATTTCACCTGACGAGCACCTTCAATATAATATTCTACCGGATCTTCAACAGTAATGATATTCAACGAAGGATCCATGATCGTTCGTAATGCGGCAACAAGCGTAGTACTTTTTCCACTTCCCGTCGGTCCGGTAACGATAACAATACCGTGTGGTTTTTTAATGGCACGTTTAATAACATTTTCGCTGTATGCATCAAAGCCCAATTCTTCAATCCTTTTTCCAACGGCCAATTCTCGAAGCACGCGGATAACGATCGATTCGAATTTACTTTTTAATTCTTGTCCAACAACCGGAATAACGGATACACGAAACCGTATTGTTTTTTTATCAATAATAAGCTGTGCAAAACCGTCTTGAGCTAAATTACGTTCAAACCGATCTAAGTTCTTAGCACGATCTTTTACCACAGCAGCAACTGCTTCTGCACGAGTTTCCGTGTGTGTATACCAGCGGGAAAGCTTACCATCAACACGGAAATAGAATTCCGTTATCTTCTCTCCACGTGGAAGGACGTGGATATCACTTGCACCAACACGCACCGCATCAACAAAAATACTTTCGATCAATGAAACTAAGCCGCTTCTGCTAATTTCTTCATCAATCGCTTGTTCGAATTTTTCATTATCCTCTTCATCTTCATTGACAAATCCTTCGTCACGTAATTCTGATTCCCTATCCTTATAAATAGCTTTGTCAATACTCACCCGATTCCAGATCTCATCCCATTGTGACAATGGGACGTAACATATTTCAAATTTCTTATTGTTGAATGATCGAGCAATATTATAAATTCCCGGATTTGTTGGATCGGGAGTGATGATCAACAGTCGTCCTTCTTTAAGATTGTCAATTCTATATGGCAGCGCTTTGTTTTCTACAGCGAGTTCACGAACATACAGAGGGAGTGTTTGCAGCTCTTTACGAATGAAACCGAGCACACCATCATCGGTAGATTCTTTCGAGACATCGAGGACGCGGAACGAATAGAATTTTGCCGCTTCCGCAAAAAGTAGATCCCTGCTGATCTTGAATTGATCAATAAGAATATGAAGCAATTGATTTCTGGATCTTGAGCCTTCTTTGTTTAGAATCTCTTCCGCTTTTCGCAATGTCACTTCATCAACGATACCTTTTTCAAGAATTACCGCTGTCAGCGATTTTTTGAGCGACGATGTTAACAGTTCAGACATAATAATACCTTACATCAAAAAAGAGAATTACATATTTGGCTGGATATCCAACGAAGCCGTTTCAGTCGAAAGAAGCGTTAGGAACACCAAAGCAATCATAATGACAACGGTAATTGAAATCTCAATCATTGCCATCAAGTTCTTCATTGCGAACGTGTTTTCCAATTGATAGAAATCTGCGACCTGTGCAGCGGTATCTTTAATAGCTCCTGTTTCAGTTGCCGTGCTAAATCTTGAGATGAACACATCAGGAAAGAAATCTGCAGCACTAAACGCTCTTCCCAGGTCAGTCCCGTACTTCAACATACTGGGGATCGTGACTGTCTTGATCCTGTACGATAGATAGGAATTACCGCTTGCATCCGCGGCAATTTGTATGGCATCGACATTTTCACTTGATGCTGTGTACAAAATACTAAGCACACGACAAAAAATTTCAGTACTGGTACTTTTTAAAATATTTCCGATGTACGGAATTTTAATGATAAACTTATCACGCGCAAGTTTCCCTTTCTCTGTCATTAAATAACCATAAAAACCGATGATGAATATAATAAAGACAATTGACATCCAAATATAATTCCCTTTTAAGAATGTACTGAACACCATGGTTGCGGCAGTAAGAGGCGGCGTTGTTTCCATCATTGGACCCAACATAGCCATCATTTTAGGAACGAGATACACTGCATAAAAAACAATTGCACCCATTACGGTAAACGAAGTAATAGCCGGCATGATAAGAGAGCTAATCAAACCTTTCTTAAACTCAGTTTGACGTTCTACCAAAATTGCAACACTCTTAAATATCGCTGTCATCTCTCCGCTTTTAGAAGCGATCCCAAGCATCAATGCAACGTGTTCGCCAAATACCTTTGACTGCTTGAGGAATGCATCCTTTGAATCAACACCATTTTTAAGATCTAAGATAATATTCCTCAGTGCTCCTTTTAGATATTTATCTTTTGTATTGTTCGCCATAATTTGAAGCACTTCGCTATAGGGAAGTTTTTGTTCCAA
>JANXZD010000491.1 GCA_025355705.1 Bacteroidota bacterium
CGTTAACCAAAGTGTTTCTGAATCCATAGAATTGAACATGATATGTCTCCTTTATTATGTTTGTCGTTTTTTCTTTATAGGTAAAGAAGTAATTCACACATAACAATGGCAAACGCTATGCCGCTTTTCATATTAATCTGGTAAGTCTATACATTTTAATATGTTATGGGTATTTTTATACCAGCATTATGTTTTGAAAACGATTCCGGTATGTGGGAATTTCCTCCGAAGAGCGTAGGAATAATCTACACACAACATTTTTTGCACAGCATCAATTATTAAATATTCAAAGCTAATTTGCCTTTTTTTAAAATTGAGGTATGTTTCAAAAATGGCGTAGAAATATTCAACGAACTAAATGGTAGGCAATTGAAATTTTAAAAAATATTTTTGAAGAGTATATGAAACATTATTGAATATGTATGGCTAACAAAAATCCACAAAGATAATCATGGCACGAATGATGTAATATTTTACACAAGATTACTGTATGAAAGTACAACTATGAACCTCAAACAAAAAGCGTTACGGCTTCCTCCGAAAAAAATATCACAGAAGCTTATTCTCTCGTTCACAGTCATTATGACGATTGTTGGAGTCATCGCCAGCTACATTCATGTGAAGACTCAAGAAAAACAACTTTTGGAATCGATGATGCTCGGCGCCGATCAATTATCAGGAAGTATTTCCAGCGCTACTTGGCATGCAATGCTTGCAGATCAACGCGAATCAGCATATCAAACGATGGAGACAATCGCATTAAAACAGGGGATTACAAGAATACGAATTTTTAACAAAGAAGGAAGAATAATGTTTTCGACGGTTAAATCGGATACTGGAGTTGTGGATAAATATGCGGAAGCATGTTTCATGTGCCATTCTGCCGAACAACCCTTAGTGAAGGTGGATGTTCCAACTCGAGCACGTGTGTATTCAACTCCAGATAAAAATCGAACACTTTCAATGATCACTCCAATTTATAATGAACCTTCATGTACTGAAGCGGATTGTCATGCTCATCCAACATCACAGAATGTACTAGGTGTTCTTGATGTTTCGATGACGCTCAAAATGGTAGATGCTGAAATGGCTCAACTACAATTGCGCGTTATTTTGATTTCGTTTTCAATCGTTATAGTAATGAGTTTGTTTATCATTTATTTCACCAAACATTTCATTGATGCTCCTATACAACATTTAATTGCAGGCACACGTGCAGTGAGTGAAATGCAGCTGGACAAGCCAATTATCATAGAATCCAGCGAAGAATTAGGAGAGTTGGCACGATCCTTTGACATTATGCGTGTTCGGTTGAAATCTGCATTGGAAGAGATCAATCAATTCACTGAAGGTCTTGAAATGAAGATCCGTGAACGTACTGATCAATTAAAAGTTGCACATCAAAAATTATTACAAAGCGATCGACTTGCATCGCTCGGACAACTGTCTGCAAGCGTAGCGCATGAGATCAATAATCCAGTCTCGGGAGTGATCAATTTAGCG
This sequence comes from Bacteroidota bacterium, assembly GCA_025355705.1. Lineage (GTDB taxonomy): Bacteria > Bacteroidota > Ignavibacteria > UBA10030 > UBA8401 > UBA8401. Next base: position 1,504 of record JANXZD010000491.1, read on the forward strand.
ATGTTGATGCAGCGGATAATGAAAGAAGACGGTATCCCAAAAGAGCGCGTAGAAGAATTCCGAAAATATCTTTCACAAGTCGTGAATGAAACAACGCGCGTCGGCAGAATCGTACAAGATCTGCTTGCGTTTTCTCGTCGCTCAAAACCATTTCGTGCAAAAATTGATTTTAATTCTATGATCAAATCGACACTGAATCTGTTGGATCATAAGCTAAAACTATCTGCTGTTATGATCGAATTGGATCTTCAACATGATCTTCCAACAGTACATTGCGATGGATCCCAAATGCAGCAAGTGGTGATCAATTTGATTATGAATGCAGCCGAAGCTGCACAGGGGAAGCTTAATGGAAAAGTGATTGTGCAGACCCAAGGCAATTCTAACCGAAACCAGCTGGTGTTCACTGTTTCGGATAATGGCGATGGAATACCAGAGGAAAATCTTTCAAAGATATTCAATCCTTTCTTTACAACAAAAGGAGAAGGAAAAGGGGTCGGTCTCGGACTAGCGGTCGTCTTTGGTATTATCGAAGCACACAAAGGAGACATTGACGTAAAGAGTGAGCTTAATAAAGGGACGATATTTATAGTCACGCTTCCATTTGATGAAATGATAATACAAGAACATCGTGATGCAGAAAAATTAGGAACAATCGTGTGAAAGCGATCTATCTTGCACCGTTTGGAACTATCGACGAAGAGGTACTGTCGACACTTGAGATTTGTATTTGGCAGATTTTCGGCTATGAAGTGAAACGGATGTCGAATCTATCTGATCCATCGTTTGCATTTGATCCGAAAACGAAACAATACAATTCAACTCCATTTCTCAAAGATCTCATTCAACGAGTTCCACATGATGCTGTAAAAATATTAGGAATGACAAACTATGATATATTCATACCGATGTTAAGTTTTGTGTTCGGTCATGCTCAAGTGAATGGACCAGCTGCTGTAATTTCTTTGGCCCGTTTACGTCAAGAATTTTATCATCTTCCTGAAAATAAAAATCTTTTTCTCAATCGCGTCATGAAAGAAGCCGTGCATGAACTAGGGCATACATTTGGTTTGCTCCACTGTGCCGATGCGCGATGTGCAATGTCTTTATCGAACGCGATACAACAAGTTGACAAAAAAACAGAAGAGTTATGTTCTAACTGTTCCATACTCTTTGAAGATATCACTAAACAAATACGCCGAGGTAACGGCATGGAGATTAAACAATGAAAAAATTTTGGAACATTATGGTTGTTGACGATGAAGAAGTGATGCGTGAATCACTGGCGGCATGGTTACGTGAGGATGGATATTCTGTTGATACTTCTGAATCGGGAAAAGAAGCGATCGAACAGTCGAAGCAGAAAGAGTATGCGATCTATTTCGTCGATCTTAAGATGCCCGGCGGATATGATGGAATTGAAACGATGATGGAAATTCGGAAAATACAGCCGGAAACATCGATCATCATCGTGACCGCATATGCAACTGTTGATACAGCGATTACTGCAATGAAAGAAGGAGCGCAAGAGTATATTGTAAAACCGTGCAATCCTGAAGAGATTTCGCTGTTGGTCAGTCGCATTATCAAGGTCAAGAATTTACAACGAGAGAATTCAATACTGCGGAAAAAATTGACGAAACAATATAGTTTCTGTGACATCATCAGTAAAAATCCTAAGATGATGGAGATCTTTGGACTGATCAAAGAGGTGGCAAGTTTACGAAGTACTGTGATGATACAAGGCGAAAGTGGAACAGGAAAAGAATTGATTGCACGTGCTATTCATTATTCAGGCGAAAGATCATCCAAACCGTTTGTCGGAGTCTCGTGCGCAGCATTGACAGAATCACTATTGGAATCTGAATTGTTCGGTCATGA
>JANXZD010000531.1 GCA_025355705.1 Bacteroidota bacterium
CTATCAACAATACCTATTAAAAATTCTCCCCCATCGGCATTAGCAAATGCAGTTGATATTTTTTGAATTTTCGCACCCGACACTAAAAGTGCTTTATGATCAAAAAAGTGGGATTCATCCTTCTCGATTAATTTAATAGCATCGTCGCGTGTGATAGATTTTTGTTTCATTTTAAAGTTTGGAAGTATTATTTAGAAAGTAGATTGATAAATATTTTATATGATACCGTGATATGCTTCAATTGTTATTTAATTATTAGGTTGTTTGAAGATATATAAGTTGTATTCAACTATCAACAATGCTTTATTTTACCGGCTTTGCCCTCACATACTGCACAGCCCATTCGATCTCATCACCCAACTGCTGCGCCCCCTGCAATGGAAAATATGGATTTCGTAAAATCTCCCGTGCAAAAAAGACCGCATCAGCTTTTCCTTCGGCAACAATCGCTTCTGCCTGCTCTGCGCTCGTGATCAATCCAACCGCGCCGGTCAATATGCCGCTCTTTCGCACTGCTTCAGCAAACGGAACCTGATATCCCGGTCCAAGAGGAATGCGAACCGTTGCAGAATTTCCTCCCGAAGAGCAGTCGATCAGATCGACACCGAGCGATTTAAGAACCGTCGCAAGTGCGACGGAATCATTCAGCGTCCATCCTTCATCGGTCCAATCCGAAGCAGAGATGCGGACAAACAACGGATTCTCTTTCGACCAAACCGATTGAACTGAGGCGATCACTTCGCGAAGCAGACGAGTTCTATTTGCAAACGATCCGCCGTAATTGTCGGCGCGGTGATTGCTCAGCGGTGATAAAAATTCATGGATCAAATATCCATGCGCCGCGTGGACCTCGATCACTTTGAATCCTGCGCTCAGTGCCCGTTGCGCTGCAGATTTGAAATCCACAATCACCTTTTGAATTCCCGCATTATCAAGTTCAACGGGAGGAGTGTCGTCCGGTTTAAAACCGATCGGACTTGGCGCGACGGTTTTCCATCCGCCGTTCACGCTGTCAACTTGTTTTGCACCTTTCCATGGAGAAGCGGTCGACGCTTTTCTTCCTGCGTGTGCCAGTTGAATTCCGGCAATGCTTCCATTCTGATGGATAAAACCAGTGATCCGTTTCAATCCGGGAATATGCTCATCCTTCCAGATGCCGAGATCGTCGGGAGAGATCCTTCCTTCGGGAGAAACTGCGGTCGCTTCGGTAAAGATCAGTCCCGCGCCGCCGACCGCCCGGCTTCCGAGATGAACAAGATGCCAGTCGTTTGCAAATCCGTCAACGGATGAGTATTGGCACATCGGCGAAACGACGATGCGGTTCTTCAGTGTAACATTTTTGATCGTAAGTGGAGAGAATAGTTTTGACATAAAATTATGTTCTATTGTTTTGATCGTCATGCTGACGAATGTCAGCATCTATTTACATGGTTTTACAAGATGCCGAAACAAGCCTGCCCTGAAATGTTTTTATTCAGGGTTCAGCATGACGAGTTTCCGTCATTCCCGCGTGCTTCTAGCGGGAATCCATTCTCTGGATACCCGACAGGATCATTCGGGCATGACACATCTTTTGTTTGTGGAAATATAACGAGAAGCGGCAACAAAAACCTGCAGCAGCGTCATACCGACCCCAACGCGCAAACCAGATTCTTCACTGCGTTCCGATAAAACGCATCGGAACTCCGTTCAGAATGACGGAACATTGCAAAGGGTTTCCCAAACGATACTGCTGTTGCCTTTTGCTTTTTCATCAGCTATTATACAGTGTCATCGCCACATCGTGGCGCGTTTCGCGCCACGATGTGGCGATTTGCCTGCGCGCTTGCAGATTGTGCCGTCTCTATATTTTTTTGAACGGCATCCCGTACAGCGGGACTTCGACAAAAAACGTCTCGCAATGACACAATTCTATACACTAAGATATTAAGGAAAAAAATGCTGCGACGACATTCTATTATACCCTTCCTGCTCTTTCTGATAACGGGAATCGGTTTTGGGCAATCAACATTCTCAGGTAAAACAATTGCAGTGACGATGGACGATCTTCCGCTCAATATTGCGTCACGCGTTACGAACAGTGAAATGCGGGAAATAGTTGAACGGCTTCTTGAAAAGATCAAACAGGAGAAAACTTCCGTCACCGCATTTGTCAATGAAAGCAAACTTGAAGCAAACGGAAAACGAGACCCCGAGCGCGTTGCAATTTTAAAACTGTGGCTCGATGCCGGATTCGATCTCGGTAATCACACCTACGGGCATAAAAGCGAGAATGAAGTTTCTGTTGCTGAAGCAAAAGAAGATATTCTTAAAGGGGAACGAACGATCAAAGAACTGTTTGTCGATCAGAACAAAAAACCAAAATATTTTCGCCATCCCTTTTTGCACACAGGGAGAGATTCAATTACCAGAGCAACAATGTATCAGTTTTTGGATTCGCTCGGGTATACCGTTGCACCGGTGACGGTCGATAATGCAGAGTGGATATTCTCGGCGGCGTACGACAAGGCATTGGCAAAGAACGATTTGGATCTGATGAGATCTGTCGGTCAACAATATATTTCCTATATGAGATCGGAGCTCAAATATTTTGAGTGGATGTCCGATACATTATTTCACAGACCGATCCGTCAGATATTATTGATTCATTCCAATCGTTTGAATTCTTTTTATTATCCCGCACTTTGTTCGATGATCCGGGCAGAAGGATATTCATTTATTTCGTTGGAAGAAGCTCTCAAGGATGAAGCGTATCAATCGCGCAATACATTCTACGGCGGCGGCGGAATCTCGTGGCTGGAACGATGGGCGATCACCCGCGGTTATAAAGGAGCATTCTTCTCCGGCGACCCGTCGGCACCGCAGAGCATTATGGATTTAGCGGGAGTAAAATCTGAATAAAAGTTTTACCACAGAGATACGATGAACAAAACAATTTGTCATTCCCGCACGTTTTTAGCGGGAATCCATTTCGTGGATGCCCGATAGGAGCATTCGGGCATGACAAAAATAAAAAACTATGGAACTTGGAATCTACACATTCGCAGAACTTGCTCCTGACCCCGTCACCGGAACAATAATCACCGCATCGGAGCGGCTTCATCATTTAATGGAAGAGATCGAACTTGCCGATCAGATCGGACTGGATGTCTTCGGTGTCGGCGAACATCACCGTCCCGATTTTGTTGTGTCATCTCCTGCTGTTGTTCTTGGAGCCGCTGCAGTAAAAACAAAAAACATCAAGCTGACAAGTGCTGTTACCGTTCTCAGTTCGGATGATCCGGTGCGCGTCTATCAGGATTTTGCAACGGTCGATCTTCTCTCCAACGGAAGGGCAGAGATCATGGCGGGACGCGGTTCGTTCATTGAATCATTTCCATTGTTCGGATACGATCTGGAAGATTACGATGCGTTGTTTGAAGAAAAACTACGCCTGCTCATGAAACTTCAGGAATCCGAAAAAATTACTTGGAAAGGTCAGCACCGGCCTGAAATGAAGAACCTCGGAGTTTATCCTCGCGCATTCAACGACAAAATGCCGATCTGGATCGCTGTCGGCGGAACTCCGCAGTCAGCGGTACGTGCAGGTGCGCTAGGACTTCCCATGGCGATCGCGATCATCGGCGGAAGTCCCGAGCGATTTGTTCCTTTTGCCAAACTATATCGTGAAACTGCGCGCAACACCGGAAAAGATCCCGCAAAACTTCAGCTGAGCATCAACTCACATGGATTCATTGCGGAAGATTCGCAGCAGGCCCGCAATGATTATTATCCGCCATACGCGCAGGTAATGGGAAAGATCGGACGTGAACGGGGTTGGCCGCCTCCATCACGGGAACATTTCGAAGCAGAATGTTCCCCTCGCGGAGCGTTGTTGGTCGGAAGTCCGCAGGAGATCATCGACAAGATTCTGTATGAATATGAATTGTTCAAACATCAGCGGTTCTTAATTCAATTCAGCGTTGGCACAATGCCACACGAAAAGATCATGAAATCGATCGAACTCTTTGGAACAAAGGTCGCGCCGGCAGTAAGAAAAGCGATCGATAAGTGATAGGAGTTAAAAATTATTTTTGTCTCTGTGGTTGCTTGTTAAATTTTCCGTGTTTCAGAAATTCGATCGTCTGCTCTGCAACAGTTTCATTATAATTCATCATCGAATGAGACGTTTCTATTTTTATGAAATCGGTCATTCCTTCGATCTTTGTTGATTCAACCGGAACCACCCCGTCATCTTCTCCCGGAATGAATTGTTCATTACTGATGATATTAGAAACTCCGGCAATGATCCCAATCGGATAGTACGGGGTATGCAGCTTCCGTGGAAAACTCTTCTCATCCGTTCCCAAAGCATTTGCCGTCGGTCCCGCCAATTTCATCCACCATTCATCGCGAAAATGATCCACAAAGGGAGTTCCTTTGCTCGGACTTCCGATCAGCACAACTCTTCCAAGAGAATGTACTTTTACACTATCCAAGTACGCTCGAATTAATAAACCTCCTAATGAATGTCCCACAAAATGTACGGTTTGATTTGAATCGACATGAATGTTATTGATCTGTTTCGTCACATCGAGAAGAATTTGTTCAGGTCCCCGATCAAGAGAATGATATCCAATAGCCCGCACTAAAAAACCGGCGTTTTCGAGCCGTGACTGGAGAAGCCACATTGAAGATTTACTTTTCCCTAAACCGTGAAGCAGTACGACGATATCATTTTTTGTAGTTTCCTTTTGTTGTGCGTTAAGAGTCGAAAAATTTTCCGTAATCAAAAAAATCGAAAAGACAATGACTATTATAAAACGATAGAATTGTGCGCAAAGAGAAATCATAATGGTGTCAGACTGTTAAAAAGAATAAGTTGATTTGAATGATAAAAAGTAATCAACTCTTCACAAACTCTCCATGAATATTTTCGACGGAATTGATCACTGGTTATTGAGTTTTTTAACGAAAATCAAAAAAAAAGAAAAATAAATAAAAAAATACTTGACTTTTTCTGAGTAGTGAATTATTATGTAACCAAACGGTTACATATAAAGCGAAAGAATTATGAGACGAGATGTTTTTCAGGCAATAGCGGATCCGAACAGACGGGCGATCATCAGTTTACTGGCGGAACAAAAAAAGCTCAATCTTAACGGCATTGCGGACAGGTTCAAGATCAGCAGACCAGCAGTTTCCAAACATATCAAAATACTTTCTGAATGCGGGCTGGTGGTTACCACTCAAGAAGGGCGCGAAAAATACTGCGAGGTGAAATTGGACAAGTTGAATGAAGTGGCGGATTGGATCGAGCAGTACAAAAAATTCTGGGAAGAGAAACTGGATGCGTTGGATGAATATTTGAAAGTTTTACAGGCGATGGATAAAAAACAATAACGGAGCAGAGATAATGCCGACACCACAAAAAAAATTGGTCATCAACCGCACATTCAATGCACCGCGCGAAATTGTTTTTAAACTCTGGACCGACCCAAAGCATGTCGTGCAATGGTGGGGACCGAAACATCATCCCGCTACAGAGATGAAGATGGATGTCCGCCCGGGAGGAAAATGGAGGGCTTGCCTTCGCGCTGTTGAGAATGGAAAAGAATTGTGGATGAACGGTATTTTTCATGAGATACAAAAACCGGAGCGGATCGTTTTCACTTTTCAATGGGAAGAAGAAGGAGAGCGGGGGACTGAAACATTGATAACAATAACCTTCACAGAAAAAAATGGTGCAACAGAGATGAATTTCCTTCAGATTCCATTCCAATCGAACGCAGAACGAGAAGGGCATACCGAAGGATGGATGAGCACGTTCGACCGGCTGAATGAATTCACGGAACAATTCAAGACGAAGTAAATTTGTTCAATGAAAAACAGACGTATATCAATCGTTGTGATCCAAAAAAGGACAATTTTATCCAATACAAAAACATTCTACGCAAGCCATAAACCATCTATCATCAATCAAAGGTGCAATTATGAATAAGGGAAAAAGTATTTGGGCTGTAGCAGCGGGATTTCTAACGGTTGTTGTATTAAGCATTGCAACCGACACCATTCTCGAAACAATTGGTTATTTTCCACCAATCGGCACCGGACTTTTTAATACCAAACTGCTCTTAATTGCGTTCGCATATCGCAGCATCTATACAATTGCAGGCGGTTATGTAACGGCAACAGTGGCACCGCAGAATCCGATGAAGCATGTTGTTATTCTCGGATGGATAGGAACAGCGGCGGGAATTGCAGGAGTATTTGCCGGATGGAATTTATCAGATCATTGGTATCCGATAGCGCTGGCTGCAACAGGATTTCTTTTTACATGGATCGGCGGAAAAATAAAGACACGAAACTTACAATCAGTATAACATAAAGGAGTTCTTATGCAAAAAATTACACCATTCTTATGGTTCGATGGAAACGCCGAAGAGGCAATGAAGTTCTATGTTTCCATCTTCAAAAAAAAGTCGAAGGTCATCAGCATTCAACGGCAGGGAAAGAATGGTCCCGTTTTTGGCGGAACATTCCAGCTTTTAGGACAGAATTTTCATGCTCTCAACGGCGGTCCACAATTTAAATTCAATGAAGCGATCTCCTTTTTTGTGAGCTGTGAAACACAGAAAGAAGTCGATACGCTCTGGACAAAATTGTGTGAAGGAGGATCGCCGTCGCGCTGCGGCTGGTTGAAGGATAAATTCGGTCTCTCATGGCAGATCATTCCTTCTCTTCTCGGAAAATATTTGGGAGATAAAGATCGTGTCAAAGCGAATCGTGTTATGAATGCGATGTTGAAAATGGATAAGATCGATATCAAAGCGTTGAACGAAGCATATAATGCAAAATAATTTTCAATAGGAACCACACATGAAATCAGGTTACGTATTCAAAACAGTCAACGAATATCTTTCTGAAGTTCCAGCCGAACAGCGGGCTCTGCTCCAGCAGATCCGTTCAATCGTGAAAAAGCTTGTCCCGGAAGCCGAAGAGAAGATCAGCTACAACATGCCGATGTTCTATTTGAACGGAATGTTCGTTGCGTATGCTGCCTTTAAGAATCACTGCAGTTTTTTCCCATGCAGTAAAGCAACACTGAGAAATTTCTCAAAAGAACTTTCGTCATACAAAACATCCGCAGGAACAGTACAGTTCACCATCGATCACCCCATTCCACCATCACTCTTCAAAAAGATCATTGCAGCCCGCGCAGCGGAAAAAGCGAAAGCGTATACAGCATCACCGCGCGGTAAGTTCGCTCTTCCTCAGAAGATGGGAAAACCGGCGGAACGTGCATTGACAAATGCAAAGATCACCAATCTGAAACAGTTGACGAAATGGAGCAAGGAAGATATTACACAGCTGCATGGAGTCGGACCAAAAGCACTTGGAATGCTTCGCGCTGCTCTCAAAGCTACTAAATTATCATTTTCAAAAAATTAGAAAACGCGATATGAGAATTATATGAACAGTGAATCATTTATTATTGAACGGACTTATAACGCTCCGATCGCAACAGTGTGGAAAGCGATCACCGACAAGAACGAAATGAAACAGTGGTACTTCGATCTTGCGGAATTCAAACCGGAAGTCGGTTTTGAATTTCAATTCACCGGCGGTCCGTCACTGGAAAAACAATATTTACATCTTTGCAAAATCACCGAAGTGATTCCCGATAAGAAGTTGACACACAGTTGGCGCTACGACGGCTACGAAGGAAATTCATACGTGACATTCGAATTGTTTGACGAAGACGGCAAGACCAGACTCAAACTGACACACGCTGGACTGGAAACATTCCCGAAAGAAAATCCCGATCTGGCGAAACACAATTTTGTTGCCGGATGGACCGATATTATTGGAAGATCGTTGAAAGAATTTGTGGAAAAATAATCAAACAACTCAGTCATTGCGAGAAGGAGTGCTTGCCGTTCTGAGCGAAGTCGAAGGACGGCGCGACGACGAAGCAATCTTTTCAATGAAGAATGAAAAACGAGATTGCTCCGTTTTACGGAGTCCCGTACAGCGGGACTTCGACAAAAAACGTCTTGCAATGACGTTGCTTAAGAGTTTTTCAGATGTTTCTAACCCTTAATTTTATATTTACTATGAACGTACAAGAACAAATCAAAAAGTATATTACTAGCCAGTCTGAACCAAAACGCAGTGACATGCAGGAGTTGCACAGGTTCATACTTCAGGTGTTACCAGGATGTAAATTATGGTTCCTTGATGGTAAAAACAGTGAAAATAAAACTGTTTCTAACCCCAATATAGGATATGGATTTCAGATCATAAAATATGCTGATGGAAAAACGAGGGAGTTTTATCAAATTGGTCTCAGTGCAAACACAACCGGAATCTCTGTCTATATCCTTGGTATCAACGATAAGACATACTTAGCCCACACGTATGGAAAAAAAATAGGCAAGGCAAGCGTGAGTGGGTATTGCATTAAATTCAAAACGCTAAAAGAAATAAACATTGATATACTTGAAGCGGCAATACGATATGGGGTTGAGAAGGAGCATTGACAGCAGGTTTAGCTATCTTTGGAGGAATAAAAATTGTTGAATCATTATCTGACAACAAAAAAAATATTGGGTCAACGCAGCCAATAAAAGCAGCGTAAACCTTCATCTGAACATCATCATCAATAATCATTGGTGCGACAATGAAAAACATAATGATCGCCGTTGTAATATCATTCTTTTTCTTTGCTTTTAGCAATGGTCAAGATAAAAGTAAAAAAGGAAACAAAACGTTCACGAACGGCTATTCGGATGTGAACGGGATCTCGATGTATTACGAGATGCATGGAAATTCCGGAGAGTATCTGGTGCTGATCCACGGCGGCGGTTCTACGATTGGAACAACCTTCGGAACACTATTGCCGATGCTTGACAAAGAATTTAAAATCATTGCGGTAGAACTGCAGGGACATGGACATACGACCGACAGGAATGCACCCGAACGTTTTGAACAGGATGCCGACGATGTCGCCGCGCTGCTGCAGAATCTTAACATTTCCAAAGCCTCCATTTTCGGATTCAGCAACGGTGGAAATACGGCAATGCAGATCGCCATCCGTCATCCCGGCATCGTGAACAAACTGATCCTCGCGTCAACATTCTATAAACGGGAAGGATTTCCTCCCGGATTCTTTGAAGGAATGAAAAATGCCACGCTCAACGATATGCCGCAGTCATTGAAGAAAGCATTCCTCGACATAACGCCGGACAGCAGCAAGCTGATGACGATGTTCAATAAGGACAGGGAGCGGATGGTGCAATTCAACGATTGGAGGGATGAAACGGTCGGCTCCATTATAGCCCCGACACTCATTATTGCGGGAGATCACGACGTTGTATCCGCTCAGCATACGATTGCAATGTCATCCATCATAAAAAATTCCAGACTGATGATCTTTCCTGCGATGCATGGCGAATATATAGGCGTGGCGGAAATTCCAAATCCTAACAACAAAATGCCTGGGATGACGGTTGGAATAATTGAAGAGTTTCTTAAAAAATAATTATTTTGTGTTCGCGCGTTTAAAATATGCCACCGCATCCGCGCGAAGAAGGAAATACGCGATCACCGCAAGCAGGATAGCATGCATTACCACCTGAGCAAGATCGTGATAGAAACCGAGAACAACATGATACGCCATCCACGCGATCAATAACCATCGACTCCAGTCTGCACCGCGGAGCAAAAAGATACCGCCGCCGATCGCTAGGAGACGGACGATAAAAAGAAGCCACTCCGGATCATGGATATTAAGTTCGGTTGCGTGATATGCAATACCGACGGTGCCGGCAACGATGAAGAGCCAGGCGATGATGGCAACGGAGAGAGGGGGTTTGGTCATGGTTCGTTTTTTATCAGTTATATTTCAATTTCAACATACCCAAGTTTAGAGTAACTATCAATATTGCCTTTTCCCTCTACTTAAAGTATTATGCAATATTGTTAAATAAGAGAAAACAATCCGATTAATGGAAATTTCTGCAGAACAAATCCGCAAAACACTTGACACAGTCTATACTGCTGAATCGCGCCGCATTCTTGCTACGCTTATCCGTCTGGTCGGAGATTTTGATATTGCAGAGGATGCGATGCACGACGCGTTTGCTGCTGCCGCAGAAAAATGGTCTGTTGAGAGAATTCCGGAAAATCCGAGAGCGTGGCTTGTCTCTGCGGGACGATTCAAAGCGATCGACGGAATGCGGAGAAAAGCAAAGTACGATTCTTCATTAGATAACGTTGCGGACACTCTTAAAGCAGAAACGATCGACCTTCCTGCACAGATCGACAAGAACATTCAGGATGATGAACTTCGGTTGATTTTCACCTGTTGTCATCCCGCATTATCGCCTGAAGCGCGTGTTGCACTCACGCTGCGTGAAGTATGCGATCTCACCACCGAAGAAATTGCGCATGCATTCCTCACAACTCCCACAACACTTGCACAGCGGATCGTCCGGGCAAAATCAAAGATACGCGATGCAAAAATTCCGTATCAAGTTCCGTCCCCGTCAGAACTTCCCGAACGCTTAAACGCGGTGCTGCATGTGATCTATCTTGTCTTCAACGAAGGATACTCTGCATCATCGGGGGACACGTTGACGAGAGCCGATCTTTCGGGCGAAGCGATCCGTCTCGGACGATTAGTGCTTCAGTTACTCCCGAATCCCGAAGTGATGGGGTTACTTGCACTGATGCTCCTGCAGGAATCTCGCCGTGCAGCGCGGGCAAATTCCGCCGGCGATATGATACTGTTGGAAGATCAGGATCGTTCATTGTGGAATCAGGAAATGATCAAGGAGGGAATTGAGTTAGTTGAACAGTCGCTCGCATCCCGCAATTTTGGTTCGTACACAATTCAGGCGGCTATTGCGGCGGTACATTCCGAAGCGCGCAGTGCAGCAGAAACCGATTGGAAACAGATCGTTGCATTGTACGATGTTCTTCTGCAAGCAGAACCGTCGCCGATCATCGAATTGAATCGTGCGGTTGCCGTTGCAATGAGCGATGGGTATCAGGCAGGATTAGATATTATAGACGCAATTCTTAATCGCGGAGATCTGCGTGAATATCATTTTGCACATTCCGCGCGGGCGGAACTGTGCCGCCGGTTGGGAAAAATGGAAGAAGCCAAATCGTCATTCGTCCGTGCGCTTTTTCTTACACAGCAGGAACCGGAGAGAAGGTTTTTGGAAAAGCAGATGAAAAAATTAGGATAGCTAAGTTGTTTTTGAAGAATACCACAGATTATGCAGATTTCCGTAGAAAAATTTTAATAATAATCTATGAATCTGTGGCAAAAAATCCATATTTGGTTGTCGATTTTTATTCTTGCCATTCGACTATATAATGACAGTCAGAGGCTGATGCGCCTCCGGCGCAAACGAATTTATCAATTACAGCAGGAGATACAACAATGAAATTCATGGTTATCGTAAAAGCCAACAGCGACACCGAAGCAGGAGTCCTTCCCGGTGAACGGTTGCTTACTGAAATGACAAAATACAACGAGTTGCTAGTTGCGGCTGGAATTATGCTCGCCGGTGATGGGCTTCATTCCAGTGCAAAAGGGAAACGGTTGAATTTTTCCGGACGAAACATTACAGTAACAGATGGACCATTTGCTGAAACGAAAGAATTGATCGCCGGATTCTGGATGTGGAATTGTGCATCGATGGAAGAAGCCGTTGAATGGGCGAAAAAATGTCCGAATCCGACAGGGGAGGAATCGCAGTTAGAGATCCGTCAAGTATTTGAAGCGGAAGATTTCGGAGAAGCACTCACGCCGGAATTGAGAGAAAAAGAAGATAAAATGCGTCAACAGATGGAATCGAGAAAATAATTATTTCGTGATGTCGATTTTCATTCCCGGCAAACGACTATATAATGTAAACAACGATCTACACATGAAGGAGGAAAACCATCATGAGAAAAATAATTCTCCAAGAATTTATCACACTGGACGGAGTAATGCAGGCACCAGGCGGACCAGAGGAAGATGCATCGAGTGACTTCAATTACGGTGGATGGGTTGCGCCGTATTTTGCCGAGGCTGATGAAGCTGCGGATGAGTTCATGAAAAAATGGATGGCATCTACAGACATTCTTTTAGGTCGAAAAACCTTTGATATTTGGGAGCCTTTTTGGCCCAAACATGCAGAAATGTGGCCAGGCATCAATGATGTTACCAAATATGTCACGAGCACTACTAAGAACAGGGTAGACATTGAGAAGTCAGATTGGAAAAACTTAGTTTTGCTTAAAAACGCTGACGACATAAAAAAGCTTAAAGCAGGAAGGGGCGGTGATATCAAAGTTCATGGCAGTAGTAATCTAGCTCAAACATTGTTCAAACATGATTTGGTTGACGAGCTTTGTCTCATGACGTTCCCTATTACGCTGGGTTTTGGTAAACGATTGTTCGGCGAGGGCACTATTTCCGCAGCCTTCAAACTAACGGATAGTTTGATTACAAAAAATGGCGTGATTCTTACCTATTACATGCGAGCCGGAGAAGTCAAGACAGGCACTGTTGGAGTGTAAGAAGGAATACAATAAGAAAAAATAATAAGGAGATATGCTATGCGATTTATGATGTTTATGATTCCAAGTGTTTACCGGGGAGGGAAAGGAAAACGAGTCGGCGCCGATCATGTTCCTCCGGCCGATGCGGTAGAACAAATGATGAAGTATAACGAAGAACTTGCGAAAGCGGGGCACCTCATCGCACTCGACGGGCTTCACCCTGTTGAGAAAGGAGCACGCGTCTCCTTCTCGAAAGGAAAAGCAGCGGTGACCGATGGACCATTCATCGAATCGAAAAAAGTCTTCAGCGGATACTGGATGACACAATTTAAATCCAAAGAAGAAGCAATCGAATGGGCAAAATGTATTCCTGCAGCAGAAGGTGATACGGTTGAAAGTCGTCAAGTATTCGATATTTCAGATTGGCCGGAAGATGTTCGAAAAGCTGCAGACAGTCCGACGGTGACGGCAGCGGTTGAGAAACACAATAAATAAAATTGTAATTGTGATTGTAGCCGCGACCGTTAGGTCGCGGAATTAAAAATATAAATCATAAAACCGCGGACATAAAGTCCGCGGCTACAAAGGAGAATCATGAAATACATTTGTTTAGGTTATTTAGAAGAACATATGTGGGACGGCTGGTCCGAACAGGAACAGAAAAATTTTGTGAATGCATGCATGGCGTACGACACCGAACTCAGGAAAAATAAAAATTTTATCGGCGGTGAAGCATTACAGAGCATCCGTACTGCGACTACTGTCCGGTACAAAAATGGCCGCCCTTTGATAACCGATGGTCCCTTTGCCGAAACGAAAGAACAACTCGGCGGCATTATGATCCTGGAAGCGAGGGATTTGAACCACGCCATCCAATTGATGTCGAACCATCCTTCCACACGCCTTGGAGGAACATGGGAGATCCGCCCGGCGGATGAACAGATCAACGCCTTGTATCAGGAAGGGCAAAAATATTCCATGACTTCATGAAAGGAAACGCTTAATGAGAAAAGTAGTATTTGGAATCAATATAACACTGGACGGCGTGTGCGATCATACTAATGGGATTGCCGATGATGAACTGCATGAGTACTTCACCGGACTCTTGCGAAGTTCAGACATCGATATTCTTGGGCGCAACACCTATCACTTGATGTATCCGTATTGGCACGATGTCGCAGTGAATCAATCGGAATCGAAAGTTGTCAACGAATTTGCCCGCACATATGATTCGATCCCGAAGATCGTCTTTTCAAGAACGTTAACGGGTGTGGAATGGAACAATACGACGCTTCTGCGTTCAAACCTTCAAGAAGAGATCATGAAATTGAAACAGCAGCCCGGAAAAAACATTTGCATCGGCAGCTTGAGCATTGCCGCCTTTCTTGCGCCACTCGGTCTGATCGATGAATATCATTTCGTGGTTCATCCGGTAATTGCCGGGAAGGGACCTCGTCTGTTTGAAAATGCTGATTTTAAAGAGCGGTTTCAACTAGCACTTGTCAAATCAACACCATTTCATTCAGGAGCAATTGCACTTCAGTATAAAAAATTTTCTTAACGAAAAGGGAGATCGTGCCATGCTTATCATTCGAGAAGTATTCACCGCTAAACCGGGTCAAGCATCAAAACTTGCCAAGTTATTTAAGAAAGCATTTGTTTCGGACCCGACCGCACGCGTCATGACCGATATGGTCGGGGATTACAACACTGTCGTTGTAGAAGTTCAGTCACCCAGCCTTACCGCGTTCGAAAAACAAATGGAAGAATATAAATCCGGGAAACCAGATCCAACGATGGATCCGCAAACAATGGAAGAAATGTCAAAGTACATAGAAATGTATCTGACCGGACGAAGAGAAATTTATCAAGTGGTGGAGTAAACAACCATGTTTGCCGAGCCAAAACACAACTATATTTAAGAAAGGAAATATGTTATGCAAAAACTCCATTTTTCGATTGTCATCAACGCACCGGCACCAAAAGTGTGGACTGCAATGCTCGATGACAAAACCTATCGTGTTTGGACAGAAGCATTTTCACCAGG
>JANXZD010000014.1 GCA_025355705.1 Bacteroidota bacterium
ACTTCATAATGTAAATGAGGACCGGTAGAACGACCAGTATTACCAGAATACGCTATCAATGCTCCACGTTTAACCCTTTGACCAGAACGTGCCACACATTTTGATAAATGAGCGTACCAACTCTTATAGCCATATCCGTGATTGATCATTAAAGCAATTCCATATCCGCTGCCGGTTGCACCGGTAAATTCAATTTCACCATCACCTGTTGCATAGATCGGAGTCCCAACATCACCATGAATGTCTACACCTTCATGTCTTTTCAAATTCCCTATCAATGGATCATTTCTCATACCAAAACCATGATAAGAATATGTTCCCACCATTGGTTTAATAGCAGGCATTGATGAAAAAACTACTTTATTGTGTTCGTACTGTTTATAAATTTGCTCGTAACTGGTCCGTTGGAATTCGACTTCTTTGTCCAATTTATTTAACATTTGACGGGATGTACTAATCAATTCGTCAGCATCTTTTGAGATTACGCCATTAAATGATTCAACAGCTGTACCGCCTGTTCCTAACTGACGCGTTTCAAGATCAATTTTGGGAAGATTAACAATTGATCGTAATTGATTATCGCTTTGAGCCAATGAATTCATTGATGTATAATAATTGTTCATCCGCTCGTTCATTTCTTTAATTTGTTGCTTAAGGATGGTGTTCTCAGTTGTTAACTCATTGGTGGTTTTGAAACCCAAACCTAAAAAATCTCCATACGCATTATTAACAAACCCCAATGCAAACAACGATACAACCGTTAAAAAAGCAATAATTGTCGATACTTTTAAACGATAATTCTTTGCTTCTACGTAAGAAACATGTTCATTTGAATAGAAAAAAAGTTTTTTTCGTTTTATCATGACCCTTGTTAAGTTTGTTTGTGCAGAAAGAAAATATAAAAATATGAGCGGTTTGTCAAGAATAACTATTAAAAACGTTCAAATCATTCAAAATCGTGTTCAAAATAGTCAATATTTCGTTTTCCCCCACCTTTAGATTTACTTTGAATTACTTTTTCAAGTTTTTTTGAGAATTCCTGAGCGGCATCATATCCATAATGCTTGGTCAGATAATTCAATGCAATCACTTCCGAAATTACTGTAACATTCTTCCCCGGGTGGATGGGGAGCTTGACATGAGGTATTTCAACATCAAGAATATTGATCTTTTCCTCATCTAAACCTGTACGAGTAAAATTACCATTCGGTTCCCATTCCATTAGTTCAACAACTACTTCAATTCGCTTTTGAAATCGTATAGAGCGAACTCCAAAGATACTTTGTACATCAATCAATCCAAGTCCGCGAATTTCCATGAAATGTTTTACAAGGTCTGTTCCGGTTCCAATGAGAATATTTTCTCCTTTACGGGTAATTTTCACAACATCATCAGAAACTAAGCGATGTCCGCGCTCAATAAGATCGAGAGCAATTTCACTTTTACCAATGCCGGAGCGACCAATAAATAGTAATCCTATACCATAAACATCAACAAATGAACCATGGAGGGTGGATTGCTGAGAAAATTGGTCATCCAAAAAATCGCTGAGCAGATATACAAACTTTGTTGTCTCAAACGGAGATCGAAATACGGGAACATTATGATCTTCGGCGATTTTCAAAAGCTCTTTATCCATATCATTATTATTGGTAATAACGATACATGGAATTTCAAACTTAAACAGGGTGTTGAATGCTTCAATACGTTTCTCAAGAGGCATACTCGTTAAATAGAGCATCTCAGTATTACCAAACACCTGGACTCGATCGTATGTAAAAAGACCGACATATCCTGCAAGGGCAAGTCCGGGACGATGAATACTCTTTTCTTTAACCTTATTATCCATCCCAACATTCACAAGCGTTTCGAGTTTTAATCGATTTTTATTTTTTTCGACCAAGAAACCAATAGTGATATGCTGTTTTCGATATTCTTTCCCAATATTAAGCCCCATAACACCTCTTAAATTTTTTCGCGGGTTTTACGAATCATTTTTTTATCTTTCAGTTCATGTTTCGATTTATATTTTTGAAGTTGCCTCTCCACTTTAGCAACTGCCGCATCAATTGATTTCACATAATCATCAGATTTTTCCAACGATTTGAGAACCGAACCTTGAACTTTCACTACAAGTTCTGCAGCTTTTATACTGTTCTTAGATTTTTCAAAACTTAATATGAGGTCTGCACTCAAAATTCCGTCATAAAATTTCTCTAACTTATTTAATGAATCAAATGCATATGAACGAAGAGTGTGGTGCGCTTTAAAGTGTCGAGCGGTAATGTAGATGTTCATAAAATTTCCTTTCAGGATGATGCTTTGGGATGAGCTTGTTGATAAATTTCCTTAAGTCGCTCAACAGTTATATGCGTATATATTTGGGTCGTTGAAAGACTTTCGTGACCCAATAATTCCTTCACCGCCAAAATATCTGCGCCATTATCTAGCAGATGCGTTGCAAATGAGTGGCGTAAAACGTGAGGACTCTTTTTTTGTATCTCAGTATTCCCAGAAAGATATTTTCCAACAAGTGTATTTACTTTTGACGGTGTCAATCGGATGCCCTTATCACTCACGAAAAGGACATTCTCTTTCATATCAATGTTTACACTAATCTCTTTTCGAAACTGTAAGTACCGCTGGATCGATTGCTTTGCATTTTGAGTAAATGGAATGATCCGTTGTTTATTTCCCTTGCCGGTAACTTTTATCGTTTGATTTCGTTCGTCAAAATCACTCAGCGTTAACCCAAGTAATTCTGCTCTTCGTATTCCGCTTCCATAGAATAGCTCCAAGATGGCAGAATCCCGAGCTCCGGCAAATGTTGTTGTATCAGGAAGCGATAGTATCTTCTCCATTGAATCTTTATCAATAAACTGAGGAAGTTTTTTTTCGACTTTTGGAGTAATAATGTTGAGAGCAGGATTATGTTGTATTACCTTCTTTCGCACGAGAAATTTATAGAATGATCGTAGTGTCGAAAGTTTTCGCACGACACTTTTTTTTGATAAACCTGAGTCCAACAACAATCCCAAAAAAACACGAATGACACCGGTGTCGGTATCATTGTGCTTTTGAATCAACTCTGGGAACTGTTCTTTGAGAAATGAATAATATTGGGCAAGGTCGTTCGCGTACGAAACAATGGTATGCTGAGAATAATTTCTTTCGTTCTCAAGATACGAAAGATATTCACTGATAATTTTTTGCATGCAATTCAGTTAGACTGCAAGGGCCTGAGCTTCCTGCTCATCAAGGTAATATTCTTCTTTGCAATTCGGACACAACAAGTAATCTCCCTTGCGTTTCGTTGATTTTTTTGTAAGGTAATTATTGCCGCAACTTTTACATGGCTGCATCACCGGCATTTCCCACGAAATAAAATCACAGGTCTTTGTATCACCATTAGAATTTGAGCAGCGGAAAAATATTCGTTTTTTCCGCGTTTTGCTTTGCACAATCTCACCGTCGGTACATTTTGGACACTTTACCCCGGTTGAAATCGGTTGGGTATTTTTACATGTGGGATAGTTCGAACAACCAAGGAATGTTCCAAACGGTCCTCCTTTAACTTTCATATCTCCGCCGCATAATTTACAAATCACTCCGGCAACGTGTGCATATTTTTCGGTTTCATCTTCCAACGGTTTACGATTTTTACACGTTGGATACCCTGAACATGCTTTAAACTGACCGTATCTTCCCCATTTAATGATCATCGGCTTACCACACAGATCGCACGCTTCACCGGCGTCATGCTGCAAAGATTTTTTGATCTTCGCAACATCATCATTCATATGTTCCAATGAATGACTGAATGGTTTATAAAAATCATCAAGCACTTTTGCATAATTATTTTCACCGCTTGCAATCGTCTCTAACTCGTCTTCCATCTGCGCGGTGAATTTATAGTTCACAATCTCAGGGAAACATTTCATCAAGATCTTGATGACCACTTGTCCAAGCCCTGTCGCATAGAGTTTTCTATCCTGTTGATCGACATATTGACGATTTAGAATCGTTGAAAGGATCTGTGCGTATGTACTTGGACGTCCGATACCAAGTTCTTCAAGTTTTTTCACCATACTTGCTTCGGTATAACGAGCAGGTGGTTTTGTAAAATGTTGCTTGGGAACAAGCTTTTCGAGATGGGCATCTTGTCCGGCTTCAAGATTTGCAGGGATTTTTGATGTCGGATCTTCGTCAGCTTCAACACCCTTTTCTTCCAGAATGTCGTCATAGACTTGTAAAAAGCCGCGGAACAATGGTACAGAACCGGTCGCACGGAATTGATACACGCCACCTGTAATATCAACAGTCAATTGTTCAAACGTTGCACTGCTCATTTGCGACGCAACAAAGCGATTCCAAATCAAGTGGTAAACAGCATACATATCTTTATCAAGATACTTCTTTACAAATTTTGGTGTGAACTTTATCGAGGTTGGACGAATCGCTTCATGCGCATCTTGGGAAGATTTCCCTTTTTTATATTCACGTTTCTCTCTGGGAAGGTATTCTGCACCATAGTTTGTGTAGATATAATCACGAACACCGGCGATTGACTCTTCGCTCAATCTTGTTGAATCAGTTCTCATATACGTGATGAGACCAACGGTTCCATCATCTCCAAGATCGATACCTTCGTACAATTTTTGAGCAAGCATCATCGTGCGTTTTGCAGAAAGCCGCAATCGACCGGAAGCTTCTTGCTGTAGCGTACTGGTGATGAATGGCGGGTTTGGGTTTCGTTTTACATCCTTCTTCACAACATCAGAAATTTGAAACTGTGTTTTACGAATTTCTTCAACATGTCCGGATGAGACTATTTCATTTCCAATGATAGGATCTTTTCCTGATATTTTTGCAAGACGTGCAAAAAATGGATCTGATTTCTCTGTTTTGAACTCAGCACTTATTGACCAATATTCTTCAGGAACAAATTTTTTAATCTCATCTTCACGTTCACAAATAATTCTTAACGCTACAGATTGTACTCGACCGGCAGAGAGTCCGTAATATACTGTCTTCCAAAGGAAAGGACTGACTTTGTATCCAACCAAACGATCCATTGCCCGTCGTGCACGCTGAGAATCAACAAGATTTGTATCCACTTTTCGGGGATTGTCCATCCCCTCTGCAACTCCGGTCGGAGTAATTTCGTGGAACAGAACGCGATAGATATTCTTATTCTTATCCTCTAACTCCTCAAGAATATCATAAGCAATCGCTTCACCTTCACGGTCAGGGTCAGTTGCGATATAAATATTCTTTGCATCGCTGGCATAACTTTTCAGTTTTGCAACAACGTCTTCTTTTCCGGCAATGACCTCGTACACTGCCGCATAATTATTTTCAACATCAACGCCTAATTTACTTTTCGGAAGGTTTTTAATATGACCGACCGACGCCTCAACAATATAATCCTTACCAAGGTATTTATTGATTGTCTTTGCTTTTGAAGGTGACTCTACTATTATTAATGATTTTCCCATTGAGTAAACTACTTTTCCTTTTTAATTGATTGTATCTTTTCCGCCAAGCATTGTTCTGCTTCCCGTGTTGAATGAATCGTCATTCTCGGCCATTAATTGTGCTACCAT
>JANXZD010000044.1 GCA_025355705.1 Bacteroidota bacterium
CGTTTTTCATGCGGGAACAAAGAATGTTGATGGAAACATACTATCTTCCGGTGGAAGAGTGTTGGCTGTAACCGCGATCGGAGAAGGACTACGGAATACCATTGAAAAAACATATAACGCCGTAAAGAAAATCTCGTTTGACGGTGCATATTTTAGAACTGATATTGGAACGAAAGGACTCCCAAAACAATGAACATACTTGTCACCGGCGGCGCAGGATTCATCGGTTCAAATGTTGTCGATGCTTTTATCAATGAAGGACACAACGTCATTATTCTTGATAATTTTTCAAGCGGAAAAGATGAGAATGTAAATCCAAAGGCAAAAATATATCGAATGGATATTCAAGATGCTGCCGTGGAGAATATCTTTCGTGATGAGAAGATCGAAGTGATGTGTCACCTTGCTGCACAAATGGATGTTCGTAAATCAGTTGCCGATCCAAAATTCGATGCTTCGGTGAACGTGCTGGGATTTTTGAACCTGATGGAGCAAGGGAGAAAATATGGTCTAAAGAAAGTTCTCTTCTCATCAACTGGAGGAGCGATCTACGGTGAGCAAGATTATTTTCCTGCAGACGAACAACATCCAATGCAGCCGCTTTCACCATACGGAATTACAAAGTTGACGACGGAAAAATATCTTTTCTTCTATAAAGAAATTTACGGGATCGATCACGTCATTCTGCGGTATGCAAACATCTATGGACCGCGTCAGAATCCGCATGGTGACGCGGGAGTTGTTGCGATCTTCACGCAGAAAATGTTGAAAGGGGAACAGCCGATCATCAATGGCGACGGGAAACAGACGCGTGACTACGTGTTTGTCGGCGATGTCGTAAGAGCAAATGTTCTAGCATTACAGTACTCTGGTTCAAATATATTCAATATTGGAACTGGGATCGAAACTGACGTGAATCAATTGTTTCGTCACATCAAGAAATTGACCGGATCGAATGTTGAAGAAAAACATATTCCTGCAAAAGCGGGAGAGCAGATGCGAAGCGTGATCTCTTCCAAGAAGATCAACGAGATTCTTGGATGGAAACCGACGGTGACAGTTGAAGAAGGATTGAAGAGAACGGTGGAGTTTTTCAAAACAAAAGCGTGAAACGTAAGAAGTGAGAGGGTAGAAGTGAAAAGGTAGAAGGTAAAAGATAAAAGGCAGAAGATAAAAACAGATGCTAACGGCTCATACCTAAAAGCTAATTGCTGATATGCAGTTTTAGAAAAATAAGGATTTTAGTTCCAACAATTAATGAATACAACAATCGACATACAAAAACTTCTTTCCTGCGACAGACGAAGTGTTGCGCGTGCGATCTCGTTCGTGGAGAATGAGAATGACGGTGCGGAGCAATTCCTTTCGGAATTATATAAGCATACGGGAAAAGCATATCGTATCGGAATAACGGGACCCCCTGGCGCAGGGAAAAGTACACTGACGAACAAGCTTGCAAAATTTTACCGTTCACAGGATCTAAAAGTTGGCATTATTGCAGTTGACCCGACAAGTCCGTTCACGGGAGGTGCTTTACTTGGTGATCGTATACGGATGAACGAAGTTGAAATGGATGAAGGTGTCTTCATTCGTTCAATGGCATCGCGTGGTTCGCTTGGAGGATTGAGTAAAAAGACCCGCGAAGCAGCGGATATTCTTGACGCGGCGGGATTTGATATTATTTTATTCGAAACAGTCGGTGTCGGTCAATCGGAATTGGATATTGCCGGTGCTGCGGATACAACGGTGGTTGTGCTTGTTCCCGAATCCGGAGACGGCATTCAAGCGATGAAAGCGGGATTGATGGAGATCGCTGATTTCTTCGTGTTGAACAAATCCGATCGTCCGGGAGCGGATCAAGCAGTAATGTCCATTAAAATGATCCTTGGTTTTCGTCCGCACGATGAACATTCGTGGATGGCGGATGTTGTGAAATCGACTGCGAGTGAAGGAGTCGGGATTGAAAAGATCGCTTCGGAAATCTTCCGTCATCAGGAATATTTGAAAAAGTCCGGCGAGTTTGAAAAACGCCGCGCAAAACAATTGCGCTCGCGCATTGAAGAGATCATCAACGATAAGTTCAAGATCACCTTCTGGAATACCGACCGAAAACAACTGCTCGACCAGGAACTTTTAAAGATCCTATCACGCAGCCGCACGCCGTACGATGTTGCTGAAGAATTGTTGAAGAAATAGGTTTGCGAGTTGATAGATAAATAAGTAGTTTAATAGTGTATGATTACCAACCACAAGGAAATAGAAAAATTTGAAAAAGAATTTGGCGTAAAGCATCTCCTTACGCTAAACCAGAAATTCACCCTTTTAAATTCTCTCTACGATCAAGCACGCCAGCTTGGCCATTTTACTGATCGAGACCTACTTGACGGTTTGGATGATGACGTGGAACTTGCACGAAAGTTGAACATCAATGTTTCAAACCCTGCTCGTTAAACTTGCAAAAGCATTCGATTCCCAGCAGATCCCGTATATTATTATTGGCGGTCAAGCAGTGTTGTTATATGGTGAACCACGATTAACCAGAGATATTGATATCACTCTCGGCATTGATAATTCAACATCAGAACAAATAATAGATCTTGCTAAAACAATTCAATTGTTACCTGCAGTAGATGATGTGGATCAATTCGTAAAAAGATCAAATGTTCTTCCCCTTTATGACCACAAGTCAAAAATCCGAGTTGATATCATTTTCTCTTTCTTAGAATATGAACGTCAAGCAATGGGAAGAGCAAATCCTATTTTACTAGAAGACTATCCGGTGAAATATGCTTCGCTGGAAGATATCATCATCCACAAGATTTTTGCCGGAAGACCAAGAGATATTGAGGATGCCAAAGGCATTCTTCAACGGAATCCCGGTTTTGATCGGACATTCATTGAGTTGTGGCTGCGTGAGTTGTCAAAATCAATTGATAAAAATTTAATAAAAGAATTTCATTCATTGATTTCCTCGGAAAAATAACAACTCAAGTATCTGTTCATCTCATCATATCTGATGTGACGGAAGAATTCTAAAGAATAAATATTCTGCAAATACCGAAGGTCCAATGGATATTATTTTTCAGTGGGTGATGCAATACGGTTATGCTGCGTTGTTTGCTCTGATGATGTTCGGTATCATCGGATTGCCGATCCCCGATGAAACGATCCTGACCTTTGCAGGGTATCTGGTTTCCCAGCATATTCTTCAACTGCATTTCACACTGCCCACCGTTTTTCTCGGAAGTGTTTCCGGAATCACCGTAAGCTATGAATTAGGAAAACGTTTGGGACTTCCGTTCCTTCACAAGTATGGTTCCAAATTTTCGCTCACGGAAGAAAAACTTGATAAAGTTCAGATATGGTACGATCGGATCGACGCGTGGATTCTGGTGTTAGGATATTTTATTCCGGGAGTGAGACATTTTTCCGCTTTTCTTGCCGGAGTTTCAGGACTGCGCTACCGGACTTTTGCTCTTTATGCTTATTCCGGTGCGTTGATTTGGTCTGCAACATTTGTTTTTCTTGGATTATTTGTTGGCGCGGAGTGGAAGATCGTTGCAGAACAAGTACGCACACATATACTACTGGGAGTTGGAGTTCTTTTGCTGTTCGTTGCGGCAGCTGTCATTGTTCGTGTCGTGATCAATATTTACAAAAAGAGATAAAATATTTCTCGAAAAAAATATCCTCCGACATTGTTGGGGGGCGATTAAATTACTCTCCTCATTTCTTCTTCGCTTTCGCTCCCATCTCAAATACAATATTCGCGCCGTTCATAATATTGGAATGGATGAAATAATTCTCTTTCCATTCTTTTCCATTCAAAAGAATTTTCTGCACATACACATTCTTTGCGCTTTGGTTCTTTGCTTCGATCGAGATTGTCTTCCCATTTTCCAATTTTATCGTTGCACTTTTTACCAAAGGACTCCCGATGGAATATTGCTCTGAACCGGGTGCGACGGGATAAAATCCGAGCGCGCTGAAGATATACCATGCAGACATTTGTCCGCAATCATCGTTGCCGCTTAAGCCGTCGGGAGTGTTGGAATATTTTGAATCCATGATCATTCGCACGCGCTCCTGCGTTTTCCACGATTCACCGAGCCAATTATAGAGATAGGCAACATGGTGCGACGGTTCATTACCGTGAACGTAATTGCCAATGATCCCTTCGCGAGTGATGTCTTCATTGTTTGCGAAGAACTCATCGGGGAGATGCATGGTAAAGAGCGAATCGAGATATTGTGAGAAGCGTCTGTTCCCTCCGATGAGTTGAATGAGTGCGGGAACATTATGTGGAACATAGAGAGTGTAATTCCACGAATTCCCTTCGATGAATCCCTGACCATCGGTTTCCAATGTGCTGAAATTTTTCCTGAATGTACCATCGCTCATTTTGGGACGCATGAAACCGATGGATGGATCGAAGACATTCTTGAAATTCTCAGAACGGTTGCTGAACTCTGCGAATACTTTTTCATTCCCGAGTTTTTTTGCCATTTGAGCAATCGCCCAATCATCGTAAGCATACTCCAGCGTTTTTGAAACAGAGGATGAATTCTTATCCTCCGGAATATATCCCATCGGAATATAATATTCCAATCCGTCGTAATATCTTTGATTTGCTGTCGTGACCATTGCGTTGAGGGCTTTTGCTGCGTCGTACGAAAGATTTCCTTTTATATAAGCATCCGCAATGACGGAAACGCTGTGATACCCGATCATACACCAATTCTCATTGGAATAGTGCGACCAAACAGGAAGCATGTGATGAACGCTCTGATCGTAATGCGCGAGCATTGAGCGGATCATATCACCGTTCCGTTTCGGCTGAAGAATGTTGAAGAGGGGATGAAGCGCGCGATACGTATCCCATAATGAGAACGTTGTATAATTCGTGAATCCTTCGGCGCGGTGGATGTTCTGATCGAGTCCTTTGTATTGTCCATCCACATCCATATAGATGTTCGGACTAAGAAAGGCATGATAAAGGGAAGTGTAGAATGTCTCTTTATCTTTTTGGGTGATGCTTTCGATCTCGACTGTGCCAAGTTCCTTGTTCCACAACGCCTGACTTTCGTGTTTCACTCGTTCGAAATCCCAATCGGGAATTTCGGTGATAAGATTCTTCGTTGCCCCTTCGGTGCTGACCGATGAGAGCGCAAATTTGATCTTTATTTTCTCATTACTGTTCACGGCGAAATTAAAACATGCTCTGATGTTCTTTCCTGCCATCTCCGGAAAATTCTTCGTCACATCGAACTTTCGCCAGAATCCGCGGTAGACCGATTGATCGTAGCGGGCGTGACCATATGACGCAATTGGTCTGTTGAATGTCATCGCAAAATAGACGGTGCGTGTGCGCGCCCAGCCGTTGGTCTGGCGGAATCCGGTGACGAGCGTGTCATTCTCCAAACGGACGAATGTCCAGACATTCTTCTCGTTGGAAGTGTAGATGCCATGCATCAGATCGAGAATGATGTGTGCCGTATCCGCAGACGGAAAAGTGTATTGATGGAATCCGACGCGCGCGGTTGCAGTAAGCTCAACGGTGATGTTGTTATCGTCCAGTTTCACTTTGTAGTATGCCGGCTCTGCAATTTCATTTGAGTGGGAATACGATGAGCGATATCCGCTTTCAGGATGATCTGCCGTGCCGGGATTGAGTTGAAGCGGTCCGGTGGTGGGCATAATAAGAAAATCGCCGAGATCGGAATGTCCTGTGCCGCTGAAATGGGTGTGACTGAATCCGACGATCGTCTTATCCTCATACTGATATCCCGCGCAGTATTGATAGACCTCTTTCTGATATTTTCCATCCTTCTCATACAGCAGCGTGTCGGTGTCCGGACTGAGCTGGACCATGCCGAATGGAACTGTTGCACCGGGAAATGTGTGTCCCATTCTTTGCGTGCCGGTAAGCGGTTTAACGTATTGGATGAAATTAGTTTGTGCAATGATGATCGAAATGATGAAAGGGAAAAGGAATATTTTTTTCATAGTGAGATCCAAGAATGATAAAATGATGATTTGAAAATAGAGATTAAAAGGGAGGAAGGCAAAGCAAAAGCTAACCACAAACAAGTACATACCACAGAGACACGGAGGTACAGAGAAAGCAATTTAAAAAAAAGAACAAACCACATAGACACATAGGACACTTAGAAAAGTATTAATCTGTTAGTGCATAAATATTCTCCACAAACCTTTTCCAATAAATCTCATCGGAGACATGCCGGAGAATGCGGTTGCAATAGAATAGAGTGTAGACATTGTCGGAGTTGGTTCATTCGTTATCGCGTAGACCGGTTCCCATTCGGTTGGAAGAAATTTGGATTTGAATGCGTCGAGTCCGTCAAAATTATAGAACGACCGTCCATATAATCTGGTGAACTTCAATAATATTTTCAACCAGAATGGATGAGTAAACGGCGAAGGATAATGCTGTGACAGCGGAGAGAGTCCGAGCGTTACAAGATCGGAACCGAGAGATTGAATGTGTGCTGCCATTCGTTCCAACAATAATTCAGCCGTTCCATTCGGTGCAATGGTACCGCGGATGATCTGTTCAATCAGCCATCCTCTGCGGAGAGGAATAGGTGAGGCAATGCAGAATCCAATAACGCGTTGATCGATCTGCGCAATGACGACAATGCGGTCGTTTAGTCCTTCGAGTGTATTCGGTTCTACAAGGAAATGCATCGGCGGGAGTTTACGTGATGCGATCCATTCATCAAGACATTTATATAATTCCAATCTTGGAATTTTCGACCGTTCGTTCCATAGTTCTGTAATTACTGATTTGTTCTTTGCTCTCTGTACCTGTGCGCGAAGCGATTGCTTTGTATGGAGTGATGCAAGGAATTGCACCGGTGTCCAGATCGGCTGAGCGCCGAGGAGAATGGAAGAGACCGGCGCGCGATTGGCAAGGATCACTGCGACACGTTCCTGCGCGCCGAAGAAACAGACCTTTTTCTTTTGGATAGAAACATATCTGTAGAATTCCAATACAACATCATCTATTTTTTCCGTTGGTGCGACGGGGGAACCTGCAACGATGAGATGTGTTCGGGTCTGCACGTAGCCGATCACGCCGTCATTCTCTTCCGAAAACCAGAGAGAGATCCCCGGATTGAGGATCTGATACGCCATGGTGTTCCAGCCGTGGCGCATGACCAGCGCACGGGCTTTCTCAAGATCATCGGTATATGATGGTTCACTTGACTGCATTGCATGTAAACTATGAAGATTCTTTTAGGGACGCCAGAGATAATCAAAATCAAAATAAAAAATAATTAAGAGCACCGTCATTCCCGCACGTTTTTAGCAGGAATCTATTCTATGGATCCCCGATAGGAACATTCGGGGATGACAGATCTTTTTTTATGAGTTGACCGTCACCTTCAAGGTGCCGGTCAACTATTTCAACTGCTGTTGCATAAATAATTCCAATTCCTCATATTCAACGAACACTTTTTATTCACATATCTCAGGTACTTATGAAGTCGTTGATCCTCGGCAGTTCAATTTTTCTTGTTGCTGTAATTCTCCAGGCTCAAAGCGGTCCGAATACAATAAACGCGGATGAGCAGTACAATCTCTATTTCAAAAAAGCGGATGACCAGATGGGGAAGTTCCAGTTTGAAGAGTCCATCAAAAGCTGCGAAGAGGGATTGAAATATAAGCCGAATGATTTTCTTCTCCGGGCGATAGAATGCCTGAACTATTATGAGATCGCAGAAAAACTGGATGTAAAAAAATCGGATGAGAAGCAGTGGAAGCTCGACATGTATGCGAAAATGGTTGCGACCGCCGAAGCGGGGATGAAATGCGCACCGGATAAAGGGGAGTGTTACTTTATGCGCGGACTTGCGAACGCCCGGATGTCCACTACAAAAGGAATTCTCTCATCCCTCTTTTCCGCTAAGCAGATCGAAGAGGACTGGCTCGTAGCGGTGACCAAAAAATCCGATTACGTGACACAGCATGGGGAGAATCTTCAAGCATCGGCGAATATCGCGTTAGGAGTCTATTATAGACTCTGTCCGAGTTTCTTTCTGTTGAAGTGGACATTCGGTATCAGCGGCGACCTGGAGAAGGCTGTAACGTATTGCAAACGCGCCTACGAGCTGGACCCGACAAGGATCGAAATAGTGAAGGAATACGGAATTGCACTGATTACCCGCGGACTGGATAATGACAACACCAATGATATAACTGCCGGAAAAGAACTGCTCGAAAAAGTTTCCACACTTCCTATTCGTTTGAACACCGACAAGGTGGATATTGAACACAGCAAAATGCTTCTGGCAGATATCACTCTCTGCCCAGGTTATTCGCGGGATGAACAACAGGAGATTTCGGAAGAGGCGTTCAAAAAATCGCAGCAGAAATAAGTGGATCCCCGACAAGAGCGTTCGGGGATGACAGTTTTTTTGTTTTGGAGTATCTTTTTTATTGTCATTCCCGTCCCGAAGGGATCCCTTTGGGACGTGCTCTTGGCGGGAATCCATTCTTTATATAAAATGGATCCCCGACAGAAGCATTCGGGCATGACAGTGCATTTGGTTTTAGAATTTTTTTTAGATTTGTCATTCCCGCGTGCTTTTGGCGGGAATCCATAGACGGCATGGCATATTATATTTACATCCTTTCAAACAAGAAAAACGGAACTCTTTATATCGGGGTTACAGGGAATTTATCCAAAAGAATCTCCGAGCATAAAGAATCCTTGATCCCGGGTTTTACTCAAAAATATGGAGTTAGTAAATTAATGTATTTTGAGGAATACACTGATATTCGTGATGCGATTACACGAGAAAAGCAATTGAAGAAATGGAATCGTGCTTGGAAGATTCGATTAATTGAAAAGATGAATCCTGACTGGTGCGATTTGTTTTACGGTTTATAATGGATCCCCGACAGAAGCGTTCGGGGATGACAGTGCATTTGGTTTTAGATTTTTTTTTTAGATTTGTCATTCCCGCATGTTCTTGGCGGGAATCCATTCTTTATATAAAATGGATCCCCGACAGAAGCATTCGGGCATGACATGATCCTTTGAACTTCTCCTTTCTCCTCTTCATTTCTTTGTTTACATTCCTGTATATGAACGCAGGCAATACAAAATATTTTATTCCTCTCTTCATCATGACAATTGTCATGTCTCTTCATATTGCCCTTGCTCAATCGCGCAGCATTGCTGAATTTGAAAAGAATGCATTCACTGAACGACATGCAAAAGTGAATTCGCTGGCGAGCAATTGGTTCGATGTTACATACTACAAGCTCGATCTGAACATTACTGCGCAGCCGAACTATCTGACAGGAAAAGTCACCATTGCCGGAACATGCAGGCAAAATAATTCACAATCCCTTACGCTGGACCTCGCAAATACAATGCATCTCGATTCCGTTCTGGTGAATGGAGCACGGAATATTTTCGTACAACGGAGCAGTTCCTTCGAGATCACCCTTGACCGCCCTTATCTGTCGGGAGAAAAACTTTCGGCGGATGTCTATTATCAGGGAACACCGGTCGGAACCGGATTAGGAAGTTTTTCATTCGTTACCCATAACAGCGTTCCGTGGATATTTTCGCTGAGCGAACCGTACGGCGCAAGCGACTGGTGGCCATGCAAAAATTCCCCGAGCGACAAAGCAGATTCAGCTGATATTATTGTTACCTGCAGTTCGGCGTATAAAGTCGGTTCGCAGGGAATCCTTTTCTCCCTGGTCACTCATGGCAGAGGGACATCAACATACTATTGGAAAGAGCGATACCCGATCGCATCCTATCTTATTTCCATTGCGATAACGAACTATACCCAGTTCTCCAACTGGTTCAAATATTCGCCGACCGATTCCATGGAAATACTGAATTATGTTCTTCCTGAACATCTTTCCGCCGCTCAGCAATCTCTTCCCAAGGTGGTCGACATGCTCTCGATCTATTCAGATCTCTTTGGTCTCTATCCGTTCATTCAGGAAAAATATGGTCACGCAGAATTCACCGGCGGGGGAATGGAACACCAGACGATGACATCGCTCGGAACATTCAGCGAAGATGTGATCGCCCATGAACTTGCGCATCAATGGTTCGGGGATATGATCACCTGCCGTTCCTGGTCCGACCTATGGCTGAACGAAGGATTTGCAGAATATTGCACCGGACTCTACCGCGAGAAGAAATATGGGAGCGCATCGTATTGGGATTATATGAACCCGATACTGCAAAGTGCGGTCTCCGCACGCGGGATGGTTGGCCTGCCGGATACAGTGAATCCGGGTGCGCTCTTTAACTTTTCACTGATCTATGCAAAAGGGGCTTCGACGCTTCATATGCTCCGGCATGTTCTCGGCGATTCAGTTTTTTTCCGGGCGATCCATTCATATGCGAACGATCCGGCGCTGAAATATTCCACCGCAACGACCAATGATTTCAAAACAGTCTGCGAGAATGTTTCAGGAAAAGATCTCGGTTATTTTTTTCAGGAATGGTTAACCGGAGAGAGCACACCAACTTATATCTATTCATGGAACTGGAATTCGGCAGGAGATTCTTCGGCGCTGACGGTGAAATTACAACAGCCGACAGGGCGCACAAATCCTGTTTTCTTTACCATGCCGCTCGATCTAAGAATAACAACGGCAGAACTGGATACAACGGTGAGACTCTTCAATAATGCTCTGACACAATCCTTTACGATACCGCTTCGCTCCCAACCGCTCTCTGTTTTGCTCGATCCGGAGGGATGGGTGATCAAAAAGATCATTCCGGACGGGGATTTTTTCCCAACGGAGTACGTTTTGGAGCAGAACTATCCGAATCCGTTCAACTCATCAACAACCATCATGTACCTTCTTCCGAAACGGGAGAATGTAACGGTGAAGATCTACGATCTGCTGGGACGGGAAGTGACAACGCTTGTTGATG
>JANXZD010000064.1 GCA_025355705.1 Bacteroidota bacterium
GCTATTGCAGAATTGGAATTAATTGTTGGCCAAAAAGTTGCGGTAACCAAAGCGAAAAAAGCAATTTCAAATTTCAAACTTCGACAAGGACTTCCTATTGGTGCACGGGTAACATTACGCAGTAAAATGATGTATGAGTTCCTCGATCGTCTGATCAGTCTTGCAATGCCGCAGATTCGTGATTTTCGTGGAATTTCAGATCGTTCATTCGACGGACGGGGAAATTATACCCTTGGAATTAAAGAACAAATCATCTTCCCTGAGATCGATGCTGATAGAATAACAAAAATAAATGGTATGGACATTACGTTTGTTACTACCGCTAAAACAGATATGGAAGCAATGGAGTTATTGAAACAGTTCGGTGTTCCCTTTGTGAAACGAGAACAACCGGTTGCAAAAGTAAGTTAAAAGGAATCGTATGGCAAAACTTAGTTCTATTGCACGTCAAAAACGACGTGAAAAATTAGTAGCAAAATATGCTGCAAAACGTAAAGAGTTAATCGAAAACGGTGATATGGAGGGCTTACGGTTGCTTCCTCGCGATAGCAACCCGACCCGTTTACATAATCGTTGCTTTATGACTGGTCGTCCGCGCGGTTTTTTACGCAAGTTTGGTCTTGGTCGTTTAGCGTTCCGAAAATTGGCACACGAAGGAAAGATTCCTGGAGTTACGAAAGCAAGTTGGTAACATTTAATAGAAGGTTTTTACAATGGCCCATTCAGATCCGATAGCAGACTATTTAACACGACTTCGCAACGCAATAATGGCGAAGCATAAAAAAGTTGAGATACCTGCTTCAAATATAAAAAAAGAAATAACCCGTATTCTTTCTGAGAATAAACTCATCAACAAATATGATGTTGTTGCTGATGACAAACAGGGAGTGATCCGTATTGCATTGAAATATTATGCAGGTGCAAACGTCATCAAAGGTTCACGCCGTGTCAGTACGCCTGGACGTCGCGTCTATCGCGAGGTGGAAAATCTTCCGCGAGTTAGTAATGGATTAGGACTTGCAATTGTGTCAACATCAAAAGGTTTGATGTCCGATAAACAAGCGCGCAAAGAAAATGTTGGCGGAGAAATTATCTGCCTTATTTGGTAAAAGGAGTTTAGACCGTGTCACGTATTGGTAAAAAACTTATAACAGTTCCGACAGGTGTGACAATATCCGCAAATAATGGTGTTGTTACGGTGAAGGGAAAAAATGGAGAACTGAAAGAAAAAATTCATCCTACTGTTGGCATTGAGATAAAAGGGAATGAAGTTACAATAACACGACAGACCGAAAGTCGTTCTAATCGGGCGATCCATGGAACGACACGCGCAAACATTGCAAACATGGTAAAAGGTGTTTCCGAAGGATTCGCAAAAAAATTGGAATTGGTTGGTGTTGGATATAAAGCGGAAATGAAAGGAAAGAACCTTGCATTAGCCCTCGGTTTCTCACATGCAATTATTTTCCGTGCTCCGGAAACAGTGAAAATTGAGACACCGACACCGACAAGTATTGCTATCGGTGGTTTTGATAAACAACTTGTCGGACTTGTTGCTGCAAAGATCCGTTCGTTCAAACTTCCTGAGCCGTATAAAGGCAAAGGCATTAAATATGAAGGTGAAGTGCTTCGCCGCAAAGCAGGTAAAACAGCAGCTAGTTCGAAATAATAAATTTTTTGAATTGATATTATGATAAAAAAAGACACAACAAAACGACGTTTACGAATCAAAAAAACTGTCCGGAAGAAAATTTTCGGATCTGTGGAGCGTCCACGATTTACCGTATTTCGAAGTTTGAATGAAATCTACGGTCAGATCATTGATGACGTATCGGGAAAAACTCTTGTTTCGCTTTCGACAAACGCAAAAGAATTAAAAGAAGAAGTTGCTGCTGTAAAAACAAAAATTGGAAAAAGTACGCTTGTTGGAAAACTTCTTGCAAAAAAAGCGATCGAAAGGAATATCAGTTCGGTTGTGTTTGATCGAAATGGATATCTATACCATGGCAGAGTTAAAGCTTTTGCTGATGGCGCTCGTGAGGGTGGACTAAAATTTTAAATGCTTGTCGGGTCGTCTAATGGCAGGACAACGCCCTTTGGAGGCGTCTGTAGAGGTTCGACTCCTCTCCCGACAGCAAAACTAAATGTATAATACAATCATTGTGAGGTTTTATCTTGGCTCGAATTAAAACAAGTGATCTTGATCTGAAGGACAAACTTGTTCACATCAATCGCGTAGCGAAAGTTGTGAAGGGTGGTCGTCGTTTTAGTTTTAATGCTATCGTAGTTGTTGGTGATGGAAATGGATATGTGGGCATTGGACTCGGTAAAGCCAACGAAGTTGCTGATGCAATTTCCAAAGGAACTGACGATGCAAAAAAGAATGTCGTAAAGGTTCCGTTGATCAATGGAACTGTTCCCCATGATGCTCTTGGCAAATTTGGCGCAGGAAAAGTTTTACTTCGTCCTGCAGCGCCCGGAACAGGTTTGATTGCCGGCGGCGGAGTTCGTGCTGTGTTGGAAATGGCCGGTGTAAAAGATATTCTCACAAAACAAATGGGCTCGGCAAATCCTCATAATGTTGTAAAGGCAACTCTGCGTGCGCTTCTTTCAATGCGCGATGCACGGATGATTGCTGCAGAACGAGGAATTACCGTTCAAGAACTTTTTCAAAACTAAAACTAAGTGTGAGTGACAATGGCAGCGCCGAAAAAAATTAAAATTACACAAACAGTCAGCATTATTGATACGCTTGCGAACCATAAAGCGACGATCAAAGCGCTTGGTCTTGGAAGACCGAACTACTCAGTAGTTCATACCGCGACTCCACAAATTCTTGGGATGATCAATACGGTAAAACATCTTGTATCAGTTGAAGAAATAAAATCATAATATTTTTTGAAGATGCGAGCTCCGACTCCGGAGCGTTAGTACTTCACAGGAGATAGCAATGACAGATATACTTAGTAATTTAAAATTTGCACCAGGATCACGCAAGAAAAGAAAACGAATCGGACGCGGACAAGGTTCGGGACATGGCGGAACATCTACGCGCGGTCATAAAGGACAGGGTTCACGATCGGGCTCTGGATTAAAAAGAAATTTTGAAGGCGGTCAGATGCCGCTCGTTCGTCGTTTACCGAAGTTCGGATTCACGCCTCGTAATCGCATTGAGTATCTTGTCATCAACACGAGTCTTCTGCAAAAATTTGTTGATGAAAAAAAGATTACTGATGGAATTGTTACACCGGAAATTCTATATGCCATCGGTGCAGTTGCCAATAAAAAATCACCAGTTAAAATTCTTGGTGATGGTGATTTGAAAGCAAAGCTTACAGTTACTGCACATAAGTTCAGTAAGTCGTCCATTGAAAAAATTACCGCGGCAGGCGGAACTACAAAAGAAATCACAAGAGAAAAAGCTGCTGTGTAACTCAATCTGAATATTATCAATGAGTAAATTCACCGAAAGTTTTAGAAATATTTTTAAGATCGAAGAGCTTCGAACGCGTCTGTTGTTTACAGCGGGTCTTTTGATCGTTGTTCGAATCGGATCCCACGTTACGCTTCCGGGTGTTGATGCTGGAGTTCTTGCTGATGCTATGCGTAATCAATCGGATAATACACTTTTTGGATTGTATGATCTTTTTGTCGGCGGTGCATTTAGTAATGCGGCAATTTTTGCTCTTGGTATTATGCCCTATATCAGCGCATCTATTATCATCCAGTTACTTGGTGCGGTAGTTCCTTTCTTCCAAAAGCTCCAGAAAGAAGGAGAGACAGGAAGGAAAAAAATCAATCAATATACTCGCTTGGGTACCGTTGTTATTGCATTGCTTCAAGCATGGGGTGTTAGTGTTCGACTGGGAAGTCTCAATGCAAATGGAATTCCAATTGTTCCGGCAGAAGTTCAAGGATTTTTCTTTTCATTCAGCACAATGATTTTTCTCACGGCAGGAACAATGTTCATGATGTGGCTTGGTGAACAAATCACCGAACGTGGACTTGGTAACGGGATTTCATTGATTATTTTTATCGGTATCATTGCACGTTTTCCACATGCTGTTTTAGCAGAGTTGCAGGTTGTTAGTTCGGGTGCACGACCAATTATCATCGAAATGATTATTTGGGCGGCGATGTTATTTATTGTTGCGGGTGTTATTATGGTAACACAAGGGACAAGGCGCATACCTGTACAATATGCAAAACGTGTTGTCGGACGGAAAGTTTATGGCGGTGTGACACAATATATCCCGATGCGTGTGAACACTGCGGGTGTTATGCCTATTATTTTTGCGCAATCAATCATGTTCATTCCAACAACAATTTTTACATTCTTTCCTGAGAGTGAATTTGTTGGCACCATCGCTGGTTACATGGATCACACTTCGTATTCCTATGCATTCTTATATGGCTTGATGATTGTATTCTTTACTTACTTTTATACTGCAATTGCGTTTAATCCGGCTGATGTTGCTGATAACATGCAGAAGAACGGCGGATTCATTCCAGGTATTCGTCCCGGAAAACATACGTCGGATTTCGTTGACAATATCCTGACAAAAATTACGCTTCCCGGATCGATCTTTTTAGCGATTATTGCAATTTTGCCGACATTCATGATGAAATTTGGTATCACTCCAAGTTTTGCATCATTCTTTGGCGGAACAAGTTTGTTGATCTCGGTTGGTGTTGCATTGGACACACTTCAGCAGATTGAATCACATTTATTGATGCGTCACTATGATGGTTTTATGAAGAGCGGAAAAATAAAAGGTCGTATCGGTCGATAATGGCAGTAAATATAAAATCACCGGCTGAAATTGAGTTGATGCGAGAGAGTTGCCGAATTGTGAGTGATGTAATAAAACTTGTTGGGACGCAAATAAAACCAGGAATCAGTACGGCGCAGTTGGATATGTTGGCAGAAGATTATATTCGAAGTTGCAATGCGGAACCAGCGTTCAAAGGATATGGTTCAGATCCAAAAAATCTTTTCCCTGCAACATTGTGTATATCCGTTGATAGTGAAGTTGTTCATGGAATACCTGGTAAAAGGATTTTACGAGATGGGGAAATAGTTTCGATCGATGTTGGAGCAAAGAAGAATGGTTTTTTTGGAGATGGAGCTTTCACGTTTCCGGTTGGTGAAGTAAGTGAAGAGAAAAGACGGTTGATGCGGGTGACGAAAGAATCTCTTGATCGTGCGGTTGATCAAGCAATAGAAGGCAATCGAATCGGAGATATTGCGTATGCGGTTCAATCATATGTAGAGGCTGAAGGTTTTTCAATTGTTCGGGATCTTGTTGGACATGCAGTTGGAAGAGAGTTGCACGAAGATCCTCAAGTTCCCAACTACGGTAAAGCAGGCAAGGGAACGGTTCTAAAAGAGGGAATGACTCTTGCAATTGAAC
>JANXZD010000075.1 GCA_025355705.1 Bacteroidota bacterium
GTATACTGTATCGTAGAAACATTTGTTCCCGCGCCGGACTTTAATGATGCTTCAAATGCAGGTTTTAGAAAATTATTCCAATACATTACTGGAAATAATCGTTCAAAAAAGAGTATCGAAATGACCGCACCGGTCACCGCATCGCGATCAGAAAAAATTGAAATGACCGCGCCGGTTACCTCAACAAAAACATCTGATGGTTATGTGATTGGCTTTGTTATGCCTGAAGGATTTACCTCCGAAACAACCC
The DNA here is from genome assembly GCA_025355705.1 of Bacteroidota bacterium. Classification (GTDB taxonomy): domain Bacteria; phylum Bacteroidota; class Ignavibacteria; order UBA10030; family UBA8401; genus UBA8401. The sequence continues at coordinate 251 of JANXZD010000075.1, forward strand.
CCACGCCGAATGACTCAACGCTAAAGATCCGTGAAGTCCCTGCTCGAAAAATTGCTGTGATCCGTTTTTCCGGTCGATGGAGTTCTTCGTTGATGGATGAGCATGAACAAGAACTGAAACAGTGGATTTCGAAAAATAAATATTTGCCAATCGGACAAACAGTCATCGCCCGCTACGATCCTCCCTTTATGCCTTGGTTCTTACGAAGGAATGAGATACAAATTGAAATAGAATCGCAAAGATAAATTTAGATGATAATAAAATATGTGGATGTTTTGATAATGGTAAATTGATCATTTCGATTATCATTGATTAAAAATGAAAAATTAAAATGAGATAATTTTGTCGCTTTTGAAATTCACTCCTACCATTTTTTTTATTTTCCATCACCTATACAATTGCTAAGCATATCGTTATTCGTTATTATTGTAACATCTGCTCCCCTCTCTTTTGTCATTATAAGATCCTATCATGAGAAAGTATTTTAGAATCGGTGGATTCATATCCACTCTCCTCATTATCAATACACTTCTGTTGTATTCTCAAAGTCAAGAAGTTGATGTCATATATCTAAAAAACGGAAAAATCATTTCGGGAAAAATCGTTGAACGAATTCCTGACAAAACAGTAGTGATCGAAACAAAAGATGGAATTGAATTTGTTGATTACGTTGACATCAAACGCATCCAACAAGAATTCATACCAAAGATCGAAGGTATTACACCAAACTCCGGTACAGCAGGAACAACGGTATCGCTGACCGGTTCATTTCCGGCATCGCAGCCGAAGGATGCCGCAGTGTTCTTTGGAGAGGTGCAGGCCGATATACTTCTTTGGGGAAAAACAAAGATCGAAGTGAGCGTGCCCGAGATAGAACCAAAGGATTATGTGATTTCATTGCAGCTCGGGACTCAAAAAGATTTCGCCCGTATTGCTTATACCGTCACAACAAAAATTGAACGAACGAGAATTCAAAAGAGGACCCCACAAAGGGAAATTGCCCCTGTCGTTCAAGAAGAGGGATATAACACGGGTGGGTTTTGGATGGACATTGGATATACGATGCCGCTCGGTGACTACGGAAAGGCAGAAGGACCCAACAGTGGATATGCCAAAAAAGGATTCGGTGTAGGATTCGAAGGAAGAATCCATTTATCTCGTAATTTTTTCCTTCCGATGAATTTTCACGTTACGTATTTATCTTATAACATTGATGAACTGCAAAAGCAGATTCCCGTAACAATCTCATCAGAAGGGAAGAGCCATGGATTGATATGGTTCACTGTCGGATTGGGATTTGCAATCCATTTATCCTCTTCCACGTACCTCTTTGCTTCTTCAGATGTTGGTCCCACGATGGTGCATCGTCCCGACACAAGATATGGAACAACGTCCTATACACAATATAACGCAGTCAATACGTTCACCGCAGGATATGGATTTATGGGCGGTATCACATTCTCTGACGATGTTTCATTTGGTTATCGATTTTTTTCTGCGAAAGCCAGACATAAAGTTGAAGTCTCTTTTTCAAATATGTTCGCTCCACAGGAGATCGAAATCGAACAATTGGCAGAGATCGGTCAGATATACATTTCTTTTTCGTGGTAATAGCATGAATCCGTGACCACATTTTGGAGGGCGCATGAAAAAAATCTTCTCAATTTCTTTTCTCTTCTTCTGCTTTGTTCTCAATAGTTATTCACAAGACCAAACCCGATATGCGATCACTACTGTTGAACAAACCGGTGATCTCATCATTATAACATATAAACATATGCCTGTCGGAGATGAATCGGATGCTGACTATGATGTGTCGGTTCGTTTGACCCGTGAGACTGACAAAAATTTCAATATCAAAATGACAAATGCAAAAGGGGATATCGGGGACGGTAAGTTTGTTGGCAACAATCGCCGCATTCTTTGGGCTTATAAAAAGCAATTACCCAAAGGACTTCCGTTTGATGATATTGAATTTGAATTGACCATAACGAAAAACGAAGGAATTCCGGGCTGGGTTTGGTATACCGGCGGCGCAGCAGCAATTGGAGCGGGAACATTTTTTTACTTGTCAAAACAAAAAGAAGAAAACACCGGGAGTGTTAGCACTGTACTTCCCGGTCCGCCAATAGGCCGACCGTATTAGATATTTTAGCATTGGAGGGGTTATGAAAAAATTATTCTTTCTTTCCGCCATTGGCTTTGTGCTGATTGCGAATATTGCGCAGGCACAGGTAAAATTCAAAGTAGGAAGAATCGGAAAAGAAGAACAAACCTTGCCGGCTGCACCAACCACCGGTCCAGCTGATCTGGTTGCTCAATTATCATTTAAAGATGAAAATGGGAACGGGATCATTGAGAACCGCGAGAAAGCGGCCGTGATAGTAAAGATCACCAATAAAGGAATTGGAAATGCCGAACAGATCAAAGTTTCTCTGGTTGAGGATTCAAACACACCTGATAAATATATCTATGTGGATAAACCGAAGATCATTGAGATCATCCGACCGAAGCAGGAAGTAACAGTAGTGTTCAATATATTGGCGGGAAAAAATGTCAAGACTGCGGTGCGAAAGTTTGCGATAACCGGAGAAGAGAAAAACCAGTATGACATGGAAACAGCCTATCTTGAATTGAGCACTCAGGAATTTGGACCTCCCAAACTCAATTTTTCCGGAATCGAGATCATTGAAAATAATCCAAAATTAGGCATTCAATTATATCCTAAAAAAAATGATGGACTGCTGCAAAAAGGTGAAAAAGTAGAAGTGAGAGTTACTGTTCAGAACATTGGTCTATCCAAGGCAAATAAAGTACGCTATATAGTTACTACAAATTCGCCGAACATTCTCTTGGAAAAAGAGCAAGGAGAGATCGGTGATCTGAAATCCGGCGAACTGGTGGATTTATCGTTTGTCTTAAGTCCAACGCCTCGGTTTTCAGGAACCGGTGATTTGCCAGTATTTTTATCCCTTGAAGATGCTGATAAGGATGCGATTGTTTCGAATATTCAACTCCCGATTCAATTGGATCAAAAACCTGCGGTTGCCAAGATCCTTGCGGTTGAAGCGAAGCCGTCTCAGCAGCGATCGGTTACAGTGATCAAGACAGGACCGAAAAATACAACCGGAAACTTTGTTGATATACAAGATGTGAAGCCGTCAAAAACGAAGAACCCGAATGCAGTTGCAGTTGTCATCGGTGTTGAGAATTACGATAAGATCGTCCGTGCTCCGTACGCAACAAACGATGCCGAGATCATGCAGCGGTATTTTGAGAATCGTTTCGGAATCGATCATGATAAGATTCTTTTTTATACAAACAATAAGGTGAATGGAATTTTCTTTAAGAAGATGTTCGATCCTGAAAAAGGTGAATTGCGGGAATTGATCGGTAACAAACCGGAGGAGATCGACGTCTACGTGTTCTATTCAGGGCATGGTATCCCGAACAAAAACGCTGACCAGACATTCTTATTTCCGTCCGACGGTGACATACGATTCCTGGAAGAATATGGATATCCAATTTCAAAGTTCTATGAGAATCTGAATAAATTGAATACACGTTCGGTCACTGTGATTCTCGATGCATGTTTCAGCGGAGCATCACGCGGTACGGGAATGTACAAGGAAGAGAACTTGATCTCGGCAAAAGGGATAAAATTAAAAGTGACAAAACCGTGGACGGCTTATAAGAATTTTATTGTGATCAATTCCTCCAGCGGAGAAGAGACATCGCTTGGTAATGATCAGACAGAGACCGGATTATTTACCTATTATTTTACCGCCGGATTGCGTGGTGAAGCGGATAAGAACAAGGATGGAGAGATCACGCTCGGCGAATTGAAACAGTATGTTGAAGAAAACCTGATACCGGCTGCACGCAGGATCAGCGGTACACAAACACCTGAATTTTACGGTGATCCTAATAAAGTACTTGTGAGATACGAACGATGAAGAACAATCTATTTATCTTTTTTCTCATGTTATCTTTTTCTCTTTACGCTCAGGAAAAAGGAATGTGGGTAAAAGGGAAAGCATCGGTCTTTGGTACAGATTTCGGAAAGATGCAGATTGATGCAGTAAAACGTGCCCGCGCTGATGGTTTGAATCAGGCGGGCATTGTCGTCTCTGCTTCTTCATATCGCGTGCAGACTGAAACGAACAAAGCGATGAATGATTATTACAGTCAGTTCACCGAAGCGACCTCACGCGGGATCATCATTAAGGAACGGAATATCAAGATCTCTGATCCGGTACGCGTTTCAAAAGCATCTGCAAAAGATGAAAGAATTTTCCAGATCGATGCGGAACTGGAAGCATTGGTTATCATCCCTGAAGGTTCAACTGACCCCGGTTTTTCCGTACACGTACAGACAAAACGAACATCCTACAGGGAGACAGAACCGATTCAATTGGAGATTACAGCATCAAAGGATGGATTCGTCACCATTTTTCATGTGAAGAATGACACTATCCAAATCCCTTTTCCCAATGGATTAAGTAAGAACAATAAAATACAAGCAAAAAAAAGATTCAACTTTCCAAGTGATTATGAACTGTATCTTACCGTTGATGGGAATGAAAAGAGTTCCAACGAAGAGTTCATCGTCGTTGTGACAAAAGAAGAATTTCCGGTGATGGAGATGGGCGATGTGAAGATCATCGGCGATGAACTGATATTGCCGAAATTAACATTGACCGAATTATCACGATGGCTTGCAGAAATCCCGTTGAACCAGCGCACGATGGATCATAAAATCTTAACCGTCGTAAAATAAATAAAAACACCGTTGCCTTATATTGTTATTTGCGGAGAGAGTGGTATGAAAAAAATTCTTTTTCTCTTTCTTCTTCCAATTATTTTAATTGCACAGCGTCCTACATTAAGCGATGTAACCTTTTACGGAGGGACAGGAGATCAGCGTGCATCGGGAGTCATACTTAAAAATAGTAATATCTATATTTCCGGTGCTGATGCGGCTATACTCACAGGACAATCGCTAGCGATGAGTTATTCATTGCCCGTTTCGAGTGTTTCAACGCCCGCTTGGGCTGTGCGGTGGCCAAATAAATCGACAATCTCTCCCGACGTGGAACAATTTGCCGGTGTGACGGCGACATATGATGGAGTGTATTTCCCAGGATGGAGTTATTCTCAAACGTCTGATGGTGTAGGAAGTAAAGAAAGCAAATCCGTATTTGTCAAATTTCCATTTGGCGGAGGAACAGGATTGGATGTTGCGGGATGTACCTGGTACAGTCATTCAAATTTTTTTCCATACACTGGTGGTGAGGGTTTTGGTGCAACATCAAGCTCTTTTGAAAATGGAAGATCGTATCTCTATGCCGCCGGATGGGGTGAACCGGGTTTCGGCGGTGCAGCGTATATCGTTGCAAAGTACGATACTCTAGGAAATTTACTGAAAGCGGCAACAGATACATCGGTCGGGGTAAAATTTTCTGGGGGTATCATACCATCGGGTGGAGGTTCATCGTACGGTTTTGGTATTACCTCTCTGAATGGAAATATTTTTGCCTCTGGATTTAGTGGATGGGCGGTGGAAAGTGATAAAGACACTGCCATGAAGCCTACCATTTGGAAGTATGACCAGAACCTTATTTTACAGCAGCGATTCAAGGGGACTAATTCTGGTATTTATTATGCGATTGCCAATGACGGCAGTTCACTATACGCTGTTGGATATGCCAACAATTCAATAAACAAAGAAGACTTCCTGATTGTGAAGCTTGATGCGAACGGAAATATTCTTTGGAGAAGAACGTACGGCGGCGGCAATTCTGATATTTTAAAAACAGTGATGACATCCGGTTCAAGAATATTTGCTGCCGGATCAACGAAAAGCTTTAGTGCCGGCGGGGCAGATGCAATATTAATGGAACTGAATCCTTCCAATGGTGATACACTCTATACAATTACATATGGAGGGACGCAAGACGATATTGGTAATGGTCTTTCAATAAGTGGAACCGATCTCTATCTGGTTGGTGAATCGAAGAGTTATGCAAACGGTGGTAACGTAGTAGGGCAAAATGATGTGATGATTTTAAAATATAAATTTCAATCATCTCCACCCGCCATAACCGATTTTTCACCTAAATCTGGTTCTGTCGGTACAACATTAACAATCACGGGAACAAACTTCAGTAATATCGCCGCGGAAAATATGGTGTATTTAGGTGCCGTCAAAGCAACAGTGACTGCCGCAACTGCAACACAACTGACGGTCACCGTTCCGACGGGAGCAACATATCAGCCGATCACCGTGACGGTGAATGGATTGACGGCGTATTCAAGTAAGCCGTTTATTATTACATTTCCAAGTTCGCAGGTAATTGACACAACAGTATATGCAACGAAAGTAGATTTCAACACAGGGGCTGGTCCTGAGCATGTGGCAATCGGTGACATCGATGGAGACGGTAAACCGGATATGTCTGTTACAAACTGGAACAGTAATACTATTTCTGTTTTTAGGAATACCAGCACTTCTGGCTCCATCATAGCAAGTTCATTCGGAACTAAGGTTGATTTCACTGCCGGAACATATCCTTATGGAATTGTTTCGAGTGATATTGATGGAGATGGTAAACTTGATCTCGTTGTTGTCAATTATGGCAGCAATACGTTTTCTGTATTCCGAAACACCAGCAGTTTTGGATCATTGACAACTGGTTCATTGGCGGCAACTGTTGAATTCGCGACAGGAGCGAGTCCTAATACTGTTGCTGTTGGCGATCTTGACGGGGACGGTAAACCGGATGTCGCTGTTGTAAACGCTGGAAGCAATTCGGTTTCAATTTTTAGAAATATAAGTACGTCCGGTTCGATTACTATAGGCTCGTTTGCTGCCAAGGTTGATTTTATCACAGGGACTAATCCTGAAGGTATTGCGATTGGTGACATTGATGGAGATGGCAAACCGGATCTATCAGTTACAAACTATAATAGCAATACCGTCTCAGTATTCAGAAATACCAGCACAGCAGGTTCCATTACAACAAGTTCATTTGCTCCAAAAGTGGATTTTGTAACCGGTTCGAAGCCACACTCTGTTGCGATAGGTGACCTTGATGGAGATAGCAAACTGGATTTAGCGATTGCTAATCTTGCGGGAAGCACTGTTTCTATCTTCAAAAATACCAGTACGTCCGGATCAATTTCAGCTGGGTCTTTCGCTGCAAAAATTGACTTCACAACTGGAGCAACTCCATACACAATTGTCATCGGCGCTATTGATGGCGATACCAAACTGGATTTGGTCGTCACAAACAATGGGAGCAATACTGTTTCTATTTTTAGGAACACCAGTACCTCCGGAACAATTACATCTGGTTCATTCGCATCAAAGGTTGATTTTTCCACTGGGACAGTGCCGTACGGTATTGCTATGGGGGATATTGATGGAGATGGTAAAACCGATCTTGCTGTTGCAAACCAAACAGGTAGTTCCGTCTCGGTGCTTCGAAATACTATTGGTTCGAATGCTCTTCTTCCGTCGATATCTTCATTCACACCGTCATCAAGTGTCGTTGGATCATCGCTAACAATCAATGGAACGAATTTCGGCGCAACGCAAGGAACAAGTACAGTAACCTTTGGTTCGTTTGCGGGAACGGTGACGAGTTGGAGTGCAACGCAGATTATCGTAACAGTTCCTTCTCTGCCTCCGGCACCGTATACAATTTCAGTAACGACAACTGCAGGGATCGCTAATTCGTCAACTCAATTTACCGTTACATCAACGGGATCAACACCAACCATTTCTTCATTCACCCCATCAAGTGGACTGATCGGTTCGTCCGTAACGATTAGCGGAACTTATTTTGGTGCGACACAGGGAACGAGTACGGTAAAATTTGGCACAACGACTGCCACCATTTCAAGTTGGAGTGCCACCCAGATCAATATAACAGTCCCTTCTCTTACGGCAGGAAATTATACAATTTCAGTCACTACGATAGGCGGTATTGCAAATTCATCTTCACAATTTACGGTAACATCCTCGACATCAACATATCCCGATCCGCTTCCGGCTCTCTATAAAACGATCGTCTCTACTTCGGTCACTATTGGGACGATCGATTATATGGCAGAAGAGAATGGAATTCTCTGGATGGGTGGTGCAAATGGTGTGATCGCAAAAGCTTCCGTGACACCGACCGCGGGTTCTCCCATTACTTGGA
>JANXZD010000079.1 GCA_025355705.1 Bacteroidota bacterium
TTCTTTACGGCACCCATCAACACTTTTCCCGATTCATTTGCGCTGTCGGATTTTTCATGATCTTCCGCAGCCATTGTCGATGAGTACATCAAACTCATTCCCATCGCCTCAAATGCGGACGACATTGTGTTTGCGGTATACATTCCCCCGCACGAACCGGCGCCGGGACATGAAAAACATTCTACTTCTTTTAATTCAGCTTCAGAAATTTTTCCGGCACTGAATTGTCCGACCGCTTCGAATGCACTCACGATATTTAAATCTCTTCCATCCTTCGGATGATGACCCGGTTTGATCGTTCCGCCGTACACAAATATTGCAGGAATATTCATCCGTGAAAATGCGATCATTGCACCCGGCATATTTTTATCGCAGCCGCCAATTGCGATAACGCCATCCATACACTGAGCGTTGCACGCAGTTTCAATTGAATCGGCGATCACCTCCCGTGAGACAAGGGAGAATTTCATTCCCTCGGTTCCCATAGCAATACCATCGCTAGCAGTGATCGTTCCGAATGATTGCGGCATCCCTCCAGATTCTTTAATTCCCTTCTCAGCAACAGCCGCAAGGTCGTTTAATCCCATATTACAGGGAGTAATTGTGGAAAACCCATTAGCAACACCAATGATTGGCTTAGCAAAGTCGTCGTCATTAAAACCGACAGCACGCAACATGGCGCGGTTTGGAGAGCGGTTTGTTCCCTGGGTGATGATAGAACTTCGTTTGTTGTCCATAAAAAACGTAGTAAAATTGGTAAAATTATCGAGATTTTATATATAGAAGGTATTGTTTTTTCAAGGAAAATCAAAGATTATGCTGAAATACTTTGTGTGAAGATAATAAATATTTAATTGTTGTAGGAAATATGAAATCTTTACTATATCTTTACAACGTCAATTAACAGTACACCGTAATAACTCCTTAGGGAGTCTTCTGCTCAGTAGCGTTGTAAGAGCCGCTTGTCTTTACAGTTTGATGGATCGTTACACCTGTTTTCTCTGAACACACCATCATCGAGAAACCGCTTTTGAAATTTAAAGCGAGTAAGGTAACTAAGTCGGTATTCTCGGAGTACACCCGTCCGGTGGTCTTGCCGGACAACATAAATGAAAGGATGTGTTCCATGGAAAAAGGAACAGTCAAATGGTTCAACGGAACAAAAGGTTTCGGTTTTATTTCACGCACAAATGGCGATGATGTGTTTGTACACTTCAAAGCGATTGTTGGTGAAGGTTACAAAAACCTTAACGAAGGCGACAAAGTCGAATTCGACGTTGAACAAGGTCCGAAAGGATTTCAAGCTGCAAACGTTCGCGTTATCTAATACGCAAGCTAAACTGCTTTTTGAACAGAACACCCCGCTTAACGCGGGGTGTTCTGTTTTAAAAACAATCTCATTTAGTCTTTCCTAATGATTCCATCGTTGACTTTTCAAATCGATTTCATTACCCTTTGAAAAGTTTCAGTGTTATTTTCCCGCAGCCGTTATCCAAAACCATGGAATCAATCAATCAACATCTCAATGAAATACGTTCCGTTCTAACGGAAGAGATCGGCGCTCTTTCAAAGATGCCGAATGAATCAATCCTTAGCAATGGTAAATGTATTGCAGTGCGTGAAGATGCCGCAATATACCGATTTGAAATTCCGGAAAATTACCACTTTGTTCCATCATCAATAGTTCGATGCGCAATCGGCACCATGGTTCAGTTTTCATTTCTTGCTGTTGTTGCAGACGTTCAGAGTCAATTTTTATTTCTCTTGTTTCCGTGTAACGTCGGCGAGTTTGTTCCTGAAATAGAATGCAAATGGAATCCGTCCGAAAAGATGGAACAGCTTGGTAAATTATGGTCAACATTTTCTCCAACCACCATTGTCAATAATCTATTCGAAAGAAATTTTTCGGATAATCAACTTTCCCAAAATAAAGATCCGATTTTTTCTTCAACATTTTCACCATCGCAACAAGAAGCGATAAAACAATCGCTGAATAGAAAAATCTCTTTTGTTATCGGAGAGCGGAAGCGTGGAAAGACCGGTGTTGCGGCACTTCTTTTGCTGAACGGACTTCGCGAAAGAAAACGTATACTCTATCTTTCGGAATCGGCGGGAAGCCTTCATGGTTGTTTAAAAGAAATCGCCGACGTCAATCCGGTTGCGGTTGAAGAATCGGTTGCGGTATTGAATGAAGGGTTATTCTCTCGTTCAGATGTTTCAACCGATTATCTGCCAAAGATACCGCCAATAAACGAAGAGACGCGTGTTGGGTTAAAGAAGTTATTTTCCATTATCGCCGCAGAATCCAAATACACAAACGTTCAACGTCTTCAAGATACGCTGAATGAAAAACAGCGACAGATTCATGATGCCGGCGATGAATGGCAAAGTGTGAAGAATGAATTGAACCGAATTCAAAACGCTTCTATGATAGAGCGTTTGCGGACAGGAAAAAAAACTGTTGAAGAACTTGAAAGCAAGCTGGAGGATAAACATGCGCTTCTTGAACGGTTACGACAGCATCAGAACACTCTCAACAAGGAACTAGTGAAAGAAGAATCGCGGCTTCCTGTTTCTCTTAAAGATAAAAAAACCGTTGAACAATTCGCCTCAACACAGTTTCCAGCGATGGATATGAAAAAAACAGAAGAAATCATTCTGTCAAAACAATGTTTTGCTACGACCATTCACAATATCACCGCAATGCCTAAATCAGTAATGTCATCATTTGATATTGTATGCATCGACGATGCTCATTCGTTGAATCTGCCGCAGTTCTTGTTGTTCGCATCATTTGCAAAAGAACGATGTTTCATTTTGGCCGATGTGACGGAACAGCCGCCACAATCAATATCACAGTTCGATGCCGCTCGTCTTTGGCTTCACAAGAATTATTTTACGTATTTTCAGCACGAGGACGTTGATCATTATCGGTTCAAGATTAACCTCCTTCCTCACAACATTGTCAGCGAGTTACAATCCACGGCATCAGTTTCAACGATTTTTGAATCGTGCTTGACGGCGGCGCTAGAGAATAACGATCTTCAACCGGGAGAAAAAGGAAGAATATTTCTTGTCAACACAGAGGATCAACGCGCGGTATCTCCACAGTATATTGGCAAGAAAAAGATCCTCCCATTCAACGAAGTGAATGCTAAACGAGTCATAGATTGCATCAAGCATGCATTGTTAAGCGGGGACACAACTCTTGGCGATATTCTTATTGTTACACCGCCGAGCGGGCAAACAATGTTCTTACGCGAGCATTTAAAATCACATCAATTCGAAGATGTTGAAATTACGACACTTGGATCAATTCGATTGTGCTCCAAACGCACGGTGATTTTCGATCTTACTGCGGCCGGTATTGATTTCACCCTGCGTTCATTGGATGATAAAAAGGTCGGTCTAGTACAGGTTGCCGATATGTTTAATACTCTTTTCTCAACGGTCATCGATGATCTGTATATCGTTGCGGACGTTGCTCACTTCAGGACCAAATACAAAGGTCGATTTATTTCAACATTATTGGAGAAAATAATTCCGGTCAGCGAGAACGAAGCAGCAATCATCAGCGCAATGCGCCGGTTTGACGATCTGCCTTATGAACTGCGTAAAAAAGTAATCTTTGGTACCGAGAACGAAAAGAATCAATCTGAGTATAAGCTTAAACTTGAACAATCAAAACAGTCAACACTTGATGGTTCAAAAAATGTGCCCAACAACTCCATTGCTGCAGCGGACAAAAAACTCAAACTGGAAATTCGACTTGCGTGTTTACGAGTTCTTTCGCATCGCGATATGATCAATCTTATCACACAATATCTTGGCGCACTTCCACTATATAAAATAACATTTGAAACGCAAAAATATTCAACAATACTTCCGGAGCTTGAGTGCCAAAATGAAAACGATTTTAAGATCGTGATGGATATGTGGAATCTGCTGATCTACGAAACCAGCGACATTCGAAAAATTGAACATCCGCTTTTTCAAAAAGCAAGAGTTGACTCAAAAGTGCCGATCGATCTACAGCAGATCCACTCTTTTTATCATTCCGATCTTGAAATGGTCGTTGAAGAAGGAAAACACCGCCTTGCGCAGAGCATCCAAAAAATCTTCAATGATTGTATCGGAAAAAAACCGGTGACACCAGCTGAATGGATGAATGCATATATTGTATTCCTAAATAGAATGGAGAAATACCTCGATAACATCATCAATCAAATCCGCGTATAATCCTGCATTGCATTTTACTTTGTTTTGTGCTACTTTGAAACAACAATTTTTATCAATTAGTATAGAATTATGGCAGAAGAGACACCAGAACAAGCCCCAGAATCGTCATCGGAGCAACCAAACAATAACCAGAAACGCGAAAACCCGTTCCGCCGAAAGAATTTTCGAGGAAAATATCCACGTCCCCAGCGAAAACCGGAATCAGAATTTCCATCGCTTGAGAAGATAGAAGATTTACCGGCCTCAATTTTTCCGGAAGTTGTTGAAGAAAAACAAAAACAAAATCAACCCCAACTTTCGCAACAAAAACAACAACAGAGACCACCACAGCCGCGACCACAAAAGCAGTCTCAGCCACAATCGCAGTCTCAACCACAATCTCGAAACACGCTTGTTTCAGTTGTTATTCCATTGTTGAATGAAGAAGAATCGCTGCGCGAACTTCACGATCAATTGAAGAATGTTTTGTCGCGCATCGGCGGTAATTACGAGCTGATTTTTGTTGATGATGGTTCAACCGATAATTCTTTTAAAGTTCTTCGTGAACTTCGTCAGCGAAACAACCGCGTTAAAGCGGTACGTTTTCGAAGGAACTATGGTAAAAGCGCCGCGCTTGCAGTCGGTTTTCAAAAAGCGCAGGGCGACTACGTTATTACAATGGATGCAGATCTTCAAGATGATCCGGCAGAGATCCCCAATATCATCCGCGAGCTCAAGGGTGGACTCGATGTTGTTTCCGGATGGAAGAAAAAAAGAAAAGATCCGCTTGGAAAAACTATCCCGTCAAAATTTTTTAATTTCGTCACCGCAAAAGTAACCGGGATCAATATCCATGATTTCAATTGTGGACTTAAAGGATATAAAAACGATGTTATAAAGAGCGTTCATGTGTACGGTGAACTGCATCGATATATTCCCGCGCTTGCACACTGGCTTGGATTCAAAGTTGGTGAAACAGTTGTCAACCACCGTCCGCGTAAATTTGGGAAAACGAAATTTGGAATGGCACGCTACTCTCGTGGATTTTTGGATCTGTTGACCGTAGTATTTACCACACGCTATGTGTCGCGTCCGCTTCACCTATTCGGAGGTTGGGGAATTTTTTCATCAATGGTAGGTCTATGTATCAGCCTGTGGTTAGCATATGAAAAATATTTCAATGATCAACCGCTCAGCAATCGACCGCTCTTTATTGTTGCATTGATTATGATTATTGTTGGAGTTCAGTTCGTTTCTATGGGGCTTCTGGGTGAACTTATCACGCGTAACCAACAAATGGAACGAGAATATACGATTCGTGAAGAAATCAACTGATAAACTGTTTTAAAATTATTTTGTATTATAATGCCGAACTTGGTTCGGCATCTTTTTTTCAGACAACGAACACTGATTACAGTTCAAACGGAATGTTTTTTATGTTGTGTGGTCTATAATGAAAATTATTCTCTTCGGTCCGGCGTATCCCCTTCGCGGCGGAATGGCACATTTTATTGCAATGCTGCACACACATTTGACGAAACGAGGACACGATGTATCCATCGTTTCGTTTACGCGTCAATATCCAAAGTTCTTGTTTCCGGGAAAGACACAGGAAGAAAGCGGTGATGCGGGAATTCAGGTTCCAAGCACTGCGCTGATAGATTCGATCAATCCGTTGAATTGGATTGCTCATGGTTTAAAACTAAGAAAAGAAAACGCGGACCTCGTGATCTCGACATTTTGGATCCCATTCCTTGCTCCAAGCTCAGGAACACTTCACGCATTGCTACGAACAAAAAAAACAAAGACGTTAACGATTCTCCACAATTTGATTCCACATGAAAAACGTCCCGGCGACATGATTCTTACACGCTGGCTCATTCGATTTACGGATTATTTTATTGCACAATCTGCTTCGGTAGAAAGAGATCTATTGTCTCTACTTCCATCGGCAAAATACAAACGTGTAGCATTGCCAATGTTCGACCTATTTCACCATCGGATTCGCAAGGAAGAAGCTCGCAAACAGCTTGGAATCACTGATGAAAAAGTGATCATGTTCTTTGGTTATATTCGTCCATATAAAGGATTGCATGTTTTGATCGATGCGATGAAAATTGTAAAACAAAAAATGAATATTCGCCTTTTGGTGTGCGGAGAATTTTATGGCGATGAAGAAAAATATCGCACACATATGATCGAAGCCGGGATCGATGATGTCACAACCGTGTTTTCAGATTATATTCCTAACGAAAAAGTGCATATCTTCTTTTCAGTGGCGGATGTTGTGGTGCAGCCGTATATTTCGGCGACACAAAGTGCGATTGCGCAGATCGCATATTTCTTTTCGTCGCCGATCATTGCAACCAATGTTGGCGCGCTTCCGGAAGTAGTGATCAATGAAAAATCGGGATTGATCGTACCGCCGAATGATCCGCAGAAATTAGCAGATGCGATCGTGAGATTTTACGACGAACAAATGGAGTCGACATTAACCGCCGGCGCATCCGAAGAACGGAAAAAATACACATGGGATGCGATGGTAGACGCGATAGAACAATTAACAATTAACAATTAACAATTAACAATATTTTGTTGTAGCTATAGTTTTTCATTTTTAATTATACATTATCAACTATCAATTGAAATTATGCAGTACGATCCGATCAAAAATGTTATTGGCGATGTAGCAAAGAAAGCGCCCGTTCTTCGAAAATTCTTCTATTGGATTCTTGGAGTTATGTTTCTGCGAACGTGGTATGTAAAGCGCGCGCTGAAAGAATTACTCTCCGACAAGAAAGAACAGTTCAATCTGTTCGATGCGGGGAGTGGGTTTGGTCAATATTCGTATTTCATTGCGAAAACATTTTCGAAAGTAAATATCCATGCTATC
>JANXZD010000126.1 GCA_025355705.1 Bacteroidota bacterium
TCTATTCCCCGCAACGGTTGCACGATTTCGAATTGGTGTTGATCCAAACAGTTCAAGTTGTGTTTTCAATTCCAGAAAATATTTTGCGATAACAGATGAAAGCCGGAACTCTTCAACTGTTGCCGTGCCCGGAACGTGAATCGATTTTTCATCTTCCGTAATGGGAATATGTTTCTGCCATGATGAAATACGTTTCGTTCTTTCTGCATGCATCGAAAAGGCTTTTTGCACATAAAGGTCAGTACCGCCGGAAACAATAGTCATATGCTCTTCATCAATATGAACATCCACCAACGGTGAAATATTTATTGCTTCAAGCCGCGCCGGAATAGACAAAAAATAATCGGGAAGGATTTTTTGTTTAATGAGATCAGTCAGCGGTGTTCCATTCGTCTGCGGATTTTGTTTCAATCCGTCAACAATATGATGAATGGCTTTTTTGATCGGCAGATGTCCGGTGCATCGGCAAATATTTCCATCGACCGAATGAATTGCTTCCGAAGTTTTCAATTGCTTGTTATTGAGACAATATCCCGTTAACGACATGATGAATCCGGGAGTGCAGAAACCACATTGTGTTCCCCCATCGTCAACAAATGCATGTTGAATGGGATTAAGTTCTTTTGGCTGATTGATACCTTCTATCGTAACAATATGTTTGCCGTGAGCATCACCCAGCGGCATCAAACATGAGTTGATTGATTTGTAGACAACATCATTTTCATGCAGTTCGCCTACCAGAATCGTACACGCTCCGCAATCCCCTTCCCGACAGCCTTCTTTTGTTCCCATGAGATGTTCATGTTGTCGGAGAAAATCAAGCACAGCAATAGCGGGATTAGCAAGAACTTCAATCGCTTTATTGTTGATGATGCATTCCAGTATATTCATAGAACAAAGATACTCTTTCAAAATTGCATTTACAAAAAGTCTATGGTGATCAATTATTCACTAAAATAATGATCAACATATTTTTGGTAGTCCGCCGGTGTATCGATGTTAATAAGGATTCCTTCTTCTTCGGTTGGAACTTCACTGATATCATTTCTATGAGCACGGACAACTTCTCTCAATCCAACATTGAGTGAGGCATTTTTTATTTCTGTAAATAATTCCGCCGAAATAATAATCGGATGTCCTCGTCTCCCCTTATATATTGGACTTACAATTTTTTTATTTGTTTCTCGAAACGATTCAAGTAATTTTTGAATAAGCGTTTGTGATATCAGTGGATGATCGACTGGCCAAATCAAAATTCCTTTACAGTCAATCTCGTTGACCACATTCACTCCCGCTATAATTGAAGATAGCTGCCCTCGTTCCCATTCTTCATTGATAATTATATTCCCTGTGAATGATGAAAGTGTTTTCTGTATTTCATTCGGTTCACATCCAAGCACCACAATATTGTTTGTGATACCCGCAGATTCAACTGTATCTATAATATGCTGCAGAAACGTCTTTTCCCTGATCTTGAGTAATGCTTTCGGTTTTCCCATTCTTCGGGAAGAACCCGCAGAAAGTATGATTGCAGCTATTTTCATATTCCTAATAACCACCTATAACTCAGAAACGGAATTAATCTTTACTTGTAATATTTTATCCGTGTTTTTTCCGTTCAATCGATGGTTAATTTTATTTTAATTCATTTAAATATGTTTTCGGGAATGCTGCATACCATGCTGCAGCTTTCACTAATTGTTCGACAAGAATATGTTCTGTAGCCATGTGCGCATAAATTTCATTTCCCGGACCAAAGCCGATACATTTAATTCCATGCATTCCCATCACCGCAACTCCGTTCGTACTGAACACCCAACGGCTGACAACAGGTTTTTCTCCGAACAAACCTTCAAACGCTTTCACACCGGTATTGAGAACCGGATCGTTTTCCGGTAACAGCCATGTCGGAAAATATTTTTGTGTCGGATAGGTAAGACCTTTCCAACTCGGCACTGCATAATCAAGCACAACAACTTCTGCACCCGCAATTTTTACGCTCGGAAGATCTTGAATTTCTTTTACTGTAGATTCAAGTGTATCAGTCGCGGCAAGGCGACGATCTAAATGAATTGTTGCAGAATCAGCAACCGCGCAAAGCGAAGGAGATGTGGAACGGAATTCAGCGATCGTTACCGTTCCTTTCCCCAGGAATGGTTCGCCGCCAAGACGTTCATTCAATTTTTCGATGTCTTGAACGATGGGAGCCATTTTATACACCGCGTTCACGCCACGTTCAGGCGCAGAACCGTGACACGAAATTCCTTTCGTTCGTACTTCTATTTCCATTCGTCCGCGGTGACCGCGATAGACAGCAAGATTTGTCGGCTCTGTGATCACAACAACTTCAGGGCGGATTTTATCCTCTTTAATAATATATTGCCAGCACAAACCATCGCAATCTTCTTCCTGAACACTTCCAACAACATACAATGTATAATCATCTTCAAGACCGAGGTCTTTGATAATTTTCCCGCCGTAAATGATCGAGGCAAGTGCCCCTTTCATATCGCATGCGCCTCGTCCATAAATGATACCGTCTTTTTCATCACCTTTGAACGGATCAACTTTCCAATTTTCAGGATTGCCGACATCGACCGTATCAACATGCGCGTCGAATGCAATCACATGCTTTCCGTGACCAATGCGACCAATAATGTTTCCCATTGGATCAATCGTGATCTCATCGAATTTACATTTTTCCATTTCCTGTTTTACGCGCGCAATAACATTTCCTTCTTGCGAACTGAGCGACTTAATTGCGATCAATTCACGAAGAAATCCTGCTACCGCTCGTTCATTCTTTTTTGCTTCTGAATAAATTTTTTGTAACATGATTTTAGTCCTTTTGTTTTGTGTAAAAATATTTTTTCAACCGCAGATTACACGGAAAAAACGCTGATGTTCACAGATCAAATTCATAAACTTATCAGTGTAGATCTGTGTTGTTTCAGCGTCATCCCTGCCTGCCGAAGTGTTCTGCACGTAGGTAGGCGCGGTTAATGCTTTACATCATTGCGTTGAACTCTTCAATTAATTTATCAAACTGCGCAACTTCATATTCAAACAGTGAACGCCAGTACTCCGGATTCCATTGTTCACGCAATTCATCCGATGATTTTCCCTGCTGTTCAACCCATGTGAAATATTTGAGATTATGAATTGCTTTTTTATCGTAGTATGAAAGTTCTTTATAGTAATCGATACTTTGATGCATCAATGGAGCGGCATGATCTTTTGCCGCTTCAATAGTTGTATAAACTCCTCGTTCGTGTCGCAATTCTTCAACACGAGAATGATACATATCGGCGCCATCCGTGAAAATTGTCAGCACAACATCATTCGAACTATATTCGAAATATTTTGCGGTTTTAATAGCCGAAAGCATATTTGAGATACTTGAAATTCCCATTAACTTCAAATTTCCCAATTCAGCGTCGGTCACTCCCTGCGATTTCAAATATTTCTGTCCTTCAACTTCGTTGAACAAACGAAGCACGCGCATACAATCTTCATCATCAATTGCGGAAACAGTATCTGTATTCCGCACATTATGAACCCACGGAATATGCTTATCACCAATTCCTTCAATGCGATGTTCGCCAAATCCGTTCATCAAAAGTGTCGGGCATTGAAGCGCTTCGCTTGCAACGATCTTGAGATTCGGGTGAAGTTTTTTGAGATAATCACCCGCGCCAATTGTTCCCGCGGAACCGGTGGCAGAAATATACGCTGCGGCATTTCCGTTCTTTACACCAAGCGTTTGAAACGCTTCTTCCAGTGCCGGACCAGTGACGTTGTAATGCCAGATTGGATTTCCAAATTCTTCAAATTGATTGAAGATAATGTTGAGCGGATCCTTTTTTAGCTCCCAGCATTTGTCATAAATTTCTTTCACGTTGGATTCTGTTCCGGGAGTTGCAATTACTTCCGCACCAATTTCTTTCAGCCATACAAACCGTTCCTTCGACATTCCTTCAGGAAGAATTGCTATTGGAGTGCAATCCAATAAACGGCAATCGAACGCACCGCCGCGGCAATAATTGCCTGTTGAAGGCCATACCGCTTTATGCTTTTCAGGATCGAATTCTCCACTTACCAAACGCGGAACTAAACATCCAAAAGCCGCACCAACTTTATGTGCACCAGTTGGAAAATATTTCCCAACGATACCGATGATTCGTGCATTAACACCGGTGATTGCTTTGGGGATTTCAAAATAATTCACTCCGCCGAATCCACCGGTTTTCACATCATTTTTCCACGTAATCCGATATAAATTCAACGGATTCACATCCCACAATCCAATTGAGGGAAGTTTTTGTTTTACTGAATCCGGAATTAAATTCGGATTACGCATTTGAGCGAATGTTGGAATGGTAATACCTTGCGCTTTACAACGTGCGGCTGTTTTTTTCACAACCGCGTGATCGATCTTTTTTATTATCTTTGACATTTATTCTCCTTGCTTATATTAGCCGCGGATAACACAGAAAAAACGCGGATATTCACTGATTAATAGTTTAGTTTAACTTTTTTCCGCTATCCGCGGTTAAAATATTTTCCGTTCATTTCCAAATACTCTTCTGAGAAATTGTGGTCGGTGCCCAAAATTAAAGAGAAGTCCAACTTCAATCTTCGTTGCCTTAAGATAGTTTATCAATTGTGCTTCATGTTCTGGTGCAATTGATTCAGCCGCTTTCAATTCCAGAATCACAATATCTTCCACAATAATATCGGCGAAATAATCACCAACTTTTTGATTCTCGTAGAATACTTCAATTTTCTTTTGCTGTTCAGATTGAAGTCCATTTTTATGAAGTTCGATCAACAAAGCATTCTCATATACCCTCTCGAGAAATCCATGACCGAGAGTATTGTACACTGTATAAAATGCTTTAATGATTTTCTCCGTAAGTTCTTCGTGAAGAATTTTTTCCATCTTATCTTCAAAAATTATCAGCGGAAATCCATTCTTTCCGCGTTATCAGCGGTTACTGATTTACCTTCTATTCGTACCTTTTTCCAAAATCTGTTTCATTTTTTCTGTTGGATTTTCCATTCGTGTTAAGAACATCAACGCGGCGATCACAAATGGTTTATAACCAGCTTCTGCATAGGTTGCAAGTCGGTATTTATCAAAAACATCTTTCGATACTTCACCTTCTGTGCAGCTTACTCCTGAAATATCTGCAGGGAGACAGTGCATATACAACGCTTCACCTTTTTTTGTCAATTTCATTTTCTTCTCATCACATTCCCAGTTGTTAAATTTCGCATTGTTTGCAAGACATTCTTTTTCAAGCTCTTTTA
>JANXZD010000169.1 GCA_025355705.1 Bacteroidota bacterium
TGGCGTTGAAAAACGAATTGCGGTTGAGTCAGAAAGTGTATTGGATGAACGAGGGAAGAATTTCTGTTGAGTATAACTGGCACCGATCGCTCTATACTCAGAAAGCATCAAATATTCATAACCGAAGTCCTGAGCCGCCAATGATGAAATTACCACTACGATAAGATATAATATTTTTTTCATAGAAGATTATAATATTTTTTCCAATAACATTCATTATATTTAATAGATCAATATAAGGAATTTGATGAAAAAATTAACGATTGTCATTTTATTTGTTTCAGTACTTTATGCACAACAAACAAAAATAACCATCCTTCATTGGAATGATTTTCATGCTCAAAATCTTCCATTTCAAGTGAAGGTAAAGAGTAAACTCACAAACAACGATACGACATTTTATGTCGGTGGAAGTGCAACACTTTCATCGTACATCAAGAAATATAAATCCGAATCGCCAAACGTCCTTTTACTGAATGCAGGAGATGATTTTCAGGGAACCCCTATCTCAACGATTACCAATGGTCGTTCACAGATCGAGTTGATGAATATTCTCATGCCCGATGCTATGGAACTTGGAAATCATGAATTCGATTACGGCAGAGAGAATGTGAGTGAAAGTATGCAAGCAAGCAAATTCACTATCCTTACCGCAAATCTTATCAATACGAAAAATAATAAAAATTTTGCAACACCATATTTGATCAAAACGATCAATAATGTAAAGATTGGTATCATCGGTTTAATCACCGAAGAGTTGCACACTCTTTCTCTTCCCGATAATGTCAAGAATTTGGATGTAAAAAAATTATCTGAAACAGTGAATGCGATCGTTCCTGAGTTGAAGAGGCAAAATGTTGATCTTATTATCGCGTTGACGCATGTTGGTGTTGACGTGGACAGTTTGCTTGCTTTGGAGTCCCCTGACATCGATATTATTGTCGGCGGACATAGTCATACACCATTGTTCAAACCAAAACGAGTGAATGGAATTCTGATCACGCAAGCTGGTTCACGCGGTCGCTGGCTGGGTAAAATTGAATTAACAGTCGATACACAAAAAGATACGGTATTGAAATCATACTCTGAATTGATCGAATGCAGAAGTGCTGATGTTACACCGGATTCTATCATAGCCGTAAAAGTTGATGAATTGGAACGACTAGCTGCAAAGGAGTTGGACGAACCGATCGGCGAATTGAGATCAGACTGGCTGCGAAATGGTAAAGGAGAAAGCAATCTCGGTAATTGGATATGTGATGTAATGCGTGATTATGCGAAGACGGATATTGCGATTCAAAACAGCGGCGGCATTCGAAAAGAAATGCTTGCAGGAGTGATCAAAGTTCGAGACTTATGGGAGATCAGTCCGTTTGGTAACATGTTGGTAACATTCACCGTCAATGGTGCTACCCTCCGAACAATGGTCCAACATCAGTTATCGATCAGCGATGATTTTTGCCAGGTTTCAGGTCTCAAGATTGTTTATAAAAACAAAAACGGCGAACTGTTACTTCACAATCTAAAAGTGAACAATGAACTTGTTGTCGACACAAAAAAATATTCTATTGTAACGAATAATTACGTTGCAGCACAGTCAAAGAAATATTTCAATGTCGAGATCCCTTCATCAGAGATCAAAATATTGAATATCAGCGATCGTGACGTGACCATCGAAGCAGTCAAAAAACAAAAAGTGATCAATAGTGTCGTTGAAGGCAGGATCAAGGAAACGGAAGAATGAAACGTGTCATTGCAATGATGTTCTTGCTATTTGGTTTGATCGGTATTTTTATTTCTTGTGAAGATACTACAACAAATTCTATATCCAATATTGATAAGATCGTTTTTCCGGAATCGAACATCAGTTATTATAAGACAATTCAACCGTTATTCAATATCGGCTGTGCAACAGAAGGATGTCATGATCTAAAAACAAAAGCAAGCAATTTGGATCTTTCTGATTATCTTGGATTAAAACAACGGTTTTACGATGTTGTAATCGTGAAAGATACTTCGAAAAGTAGACTGATATGGAGTATCGAAGGACAATATGGTACTGCACCAATGCCTCCTCAACGATCATTAACTGTAAATCAAATCCGCGGATTTAAAAAATGGATTATGGAAGGTGCAACAGATACGATTCGATAGTATTAAATAAAGACGTCACACTCAATTGTGTGACGTCTTTATTGTTTTTGTAATATCTTGACAATATCCTTCTCCAACGTTTCCTTTGGATGCTCTACAATTCGACCAAGTTCCTGGTCACCCCTCAAAACGATCAATGTCGGAACACGTTGAACATTATATTTATCAGACAAACCATCATTACTTTTTTTTGATCGATCGACTCCAATCATCAGTATTTTATGTTCTGATATCTTTGCAGAATCGAATACCTTGAACAATTGAGGCACTTCTTTTTTAGAATCGCCACACCATGTTCCCAGCACCATGACAAAATGAACATCGTAGGAAAGTGCCGTTATCAACTGAAGATTTGTTGAATCGACTGTGTAGGATTTGTAATTTGTTTGGAACCACGTAAAAGTAGAATCATGTTCAAGAGTGGACCGATCAAAGATTCCTTTGATCACTCTCGTTCCCGATGGTTCTATTTCAACTCGGTATTTTTCCGAGGCACAACTAGAAAACAAGAAGATTACTATGCAAAAGATGATTGCCGTTCTAATCATGTTCATCTGATTTCCCTTTGACCATTCGAATATCACTTCCCCATAATAATTTTGCACGAAGCACATCATAATAACTTCGATCTTTTCGTTTGATTAGTTTAACGGAATATTCTGCTTTGCGGATAATGATATCCAACGGGGGAGCATAAATTTTTTCGGTCTGTCCATCTGCAGTAACACGCGCTTCATTCGAAAGATGTTCCACTACAATTCGGATGGTACTCGTGTCAGGAATGATCACAGTTCGCGCTGAAAGCGAATGTGGTGAGATCGGTTGAATGACAATAACACTTGTTGTAGGGACTACAATCGGTCCGCCAGCTGCTAACGAATATGCCGTTGACCCGGTTGGTGTTGCAAGAATGATCCCATCACCGGAATAACTGACCAAATATTCCCCGTTGACATAGACTGAAATATGGATAAGCCGTGATGAAGTGCTATTGTCGATCACGACATCGTTCATTGAGTATAGTACACTCTTATCTTTTTCGATCGTGGTTTTAAGCATCATCCGTTCTTCGGTGATATGCTCTCCAGCGATAACATCTTGAATGAACGGTTCCAATTCTTCCAATGAAACTTCTGCTAGAAATCCAAGTTTGCCAAGGTTAATACCAAGGATTGGGACAGCAGATTTCCCAACCATTCGTGCGGCAGACAAGATCGTACCATCACCGCCGAATGCAACAATGACATCACTTTCCGCAACCAATTCTGCCGACGGTAAATATTGTTTTTGTAAAAATACATTTCCTAATTTTTCCTTCAGCGATAGGGACAATTCATCGTGAATAAAAAACTCAATATTATATTTCGGACCCAATTTCACCAATGTTTCAATTGCATCCGGAAGAGATTCTTTAATACTATTTCCGATGACACCAATTCTCATTTCGGTTCTTTTGCTTTCTCGTCGACATAATTCAACTTCACTTCACTGATAACGGAAGAAACGAATTTGTCTTCATCATTTGAAAGATTTCCTTTCGTTCGTTCTTTCAGCATGTCCAGCATTTCTATCGTCAGTTCAGCCTGTTCTAAATTTCGTTCCAGTTTATCGGAAGCGGGATTCTTCATCTTGCCCATCTGCATCAAAGCGGCACCGTGAAGCGAAGAGATCAATTGGACAAAGAGCATCTGTTGTTTTTCGGTATTGTTCATAGTATTCACTTTGAATTGATGATAGATTTTCGTTCCCACAATTTTGCGTATTTCGTAAAAACATATCCTGACGAGAACAATGCCAGCAATAATCCCTGAATTCCGTCTAAGAATCCAAATCGAATAAAATACATACGCACAAATTGCCACCATGGACGAATGATGACATCGGTAAGTTTGAAATTTTTTTCTTTTTTAGCAAGTTCATCTGCAGCAAGCGTTGTATATCGATTGAATTTTGAGAAATAATGAAAAATATTCGGATCAGTGTAATGTACTAGATCATTCCGCAGCTCACCAATATTTCCGTGGAAGTTCAATCCTTCATGAACTGCCGCATTATTGAATTCAGCCCGTTCCTTGTGAAATAGCCGTGCAACTCTTCCGGGATACCACCCTGAGTGGCGCATCCATTTGCCAAGAAAATATGCACGGCGTGCAACCGTAAACACTGCTTGCTCCGGATTGTTTAAGATCACTTGTTGTATTTCAGCTGCAAGATTCGGCATTACTCGTTCATCTGCATCTAGCCATAATACCCAAGAATTTTTGGTCTGTTGAACAGCAAATTGTTTCGCAGCAGAAAATCCATGCCATG
>JANXZD010000244.1 GCA_025355705.1 Bacteroidota bacterium
AGAAACATTTTTCACTGCAGAATGTTCCATTCTTTTTCCTGGCGGAAACGAAGAATCAAAACATCATTCGTGCTGGGCTTCGAATGGGCTTTGATCATTACTTGACAAAACCAATAGATTTGGATCTGCTTGTTGCTGCTGTTGATGGGAAATTGTTGACAAAATAATCAACAAAAAATGTAACAGTAAATCAGTGATTGTTTGCAGCTGAAATCCATGTCGTACTGTGGCTCCCACGTTATCAATGTCCAACGATTTTGATACATGCAGACTAATATTATTCCGAACCATTTGTTTTTCACATCGCATTCATCAAATCCACTTAATAAAATTATGAAAAAAGTATTATGGTATATTTTTCTCAGCGGTCAATTATTCTCCCAACAGTATGATGTTCTTATTCGCAACGGAATGATCTATGACGGGAGCGGCGGAAAACCGTTCTTGTCTGATGTTGCGATCAACGGAAAACAGATCGCTGCGATTGGAACACTGAAGAGTGCAAAAGCAAAGCAGGTGATCGATGCGAAAGGATTAGCGGTCTCTCCCGGTTTTATCAATATGCTCAGCTGGGCAAACGAAACGTTGATCGAAGACGGGCGATCGCTAAGCGGTCTTAAGCAGGGTGTTACGTTGGAGGTGATGGGTGAGGGTTGGTCCATGGGACCATTGAATGAACAACTGAAGCAGGAAACCAATGAAGCGATGGGAGATATAAAATATAGGATTGATTGGACAACACTGGGAGAATATCTTTCATCACTTGAGCGAAGAGGAATTTCAACCAATGTTGCTTCGTTTGTCGGTGCAACAACGGTGCGGATCGATGTGCTTGGTTATGAGAACCGAGCACCGAGTCCTAAAGAATTGGATGAAATGAAATCACTTGTACGGCAGGCAATGGAAGAAGGTGCGCTCGGAGTCGCTTCTTCATTGATCTATGCACCGGCATTTTATGCTAAGACGAATGAACTTGTTGAGCTTTGCAAAGTTGCCGCGGAATATGACGGGATGTATATATCACATCTTCGAAGCGAAGGAAATCGGTTTAGCGAAGCTGTTGATGAATTGCTTACCATTGCACGTGAAACAAATATTCGTTCAGAAATATATCATTTAAAAGCTGCGGGACAATCCAATTGGAATAAATTGGATGAAGTGATTCGGAAAGTAGAAGAAGCCAGAAAGTCCGGATTAAAAATCACCGCTGATATGTATCTCTATACTGCCGGTGCAACAGGACTTGATGCCTCAATGCCTCCTTGGGTCCAGGAAGGGGGACAAAAAGAATGGGAAAAGCGATTAAAGGATCCCACCATTCGTGTTCGATTGAAACAAGAAATGACGACACAAAGCGATGAATGGGAGAGTCTCTATCTTGCAGCCGGCTCACCGGACAAGGTGATACTCGTTGGTTTTAAACAAGATAGTTTAAAATATCTTACCGGAAAAACTGTCGCTGAAGTTTCTGTTATCCGAGGAACTTCTCCCGAAGAGACGATCATGAACTTGATCGTTGATGATGACAGCAGGATCGAAACGGTCTATTTTTTGATGTCCGAAGAAAATGTGAAAAAAGAGATCGCACTGCCGTGGGTGAGTTTTGGTTCGGATGCAGGTTCGCTAGCACCGGAAGGAGTTTTTCTGAAATCGAATGTGCACCCGCGTGCATACGGAAATGTTTCACGATTGCTTGGCAAATATGTGCGCGATGAAAAGATCATTCCGTTGGAAGAGGCGATCCGGAAATTGACATCGCTTCCTGCAAGCAATCTTGGAATAACTGACAGGGGAATATTAAAGAAAGGGAATTTTGCCGATATTGTTGTGTTCGATCCTGCAACAATACAAGATCATGCAACTTTTGATAAACCGCATCAGTTATCGACCGGAGTGCTCCATGTGTTCGTCAATGGAACGCAGGTGCTGAAGAACGGTGAACATACCGGTGCAAAACCCGGAATGGCTGTCCGAAAAAAAATTGAAAGGAAAACTCCTCTTGAAAAATTATGATAGCATTACAATACTTGTTCAACAATTGGAAGAATCCTACCACAAAAAATCATGGCATGGAACAAATCTTCGCGGTTCAATCCGTGGGTTATCACTGGAACAGATCTGTTGGCGACCATCCACCAAACGTCATAATATTTGGGAAGTTACCGTGCATTGTGCGTATTGGAAATATATTGTTCGCAGAAGATTGACCGGTGAAAAACATGGTTCCTTTCTTTTAAAAGGAAGTAATTTTTTCATCCGCCCAATTGAAAAGAGTGAACTGGCTTGGAAAAACGATGTGCGATTGCTCGATGAAATGCATTATCTTTTGGTGGAAGCGGTGAAGAAACTTTCGTCTTCCGATCTGAATAAAAATCCAAAGGAAAGTAAATTCACTAATCTGCAGACGATCAGCGGTATAGCAATGCACGATGTGTATCATGCGGGACAAATCCAGTTATTAAAGAGAATGCAGAAGTAGTATTATGTATTTATGAAATTCTAAATTCTAAACTTTAAACCTAAGATCTAAATTCTAAGACACAACACTTAATCTCTGCATTTATGAATCAATTTCTAAAATTATCTCTTAACTGGCTTCTGATTTTTATTCCAATCACCCTCCTTGGAGAATATGCTTTTCATGTTTCATCAACAATGTTGTTTCTCTTTTCATGTATTTCAATCATTCCTCTTGCAGGCTGGCTTGGCAAAGCGACGGAACATCTTGCAGAAAAAACAGGCGAGGGAATCGGCGGACTGCTCAATGCGACATTTGGTAATGCTGCGGAACTGATCATTGCGTTAATGGCATTACAGGCCGGACTGTATGACGTTGTTAAGGCATCCATCACCGGGTCGATCATCGGGAATATTCTTCTTGTGCTTGGCGCTTCATTTCTTGCGGGCGGTTTAAAATATAAAACGCAAAAATTCAACGCAGGGGGCGCACGCTCCCTCGCAACAATTCTTACCCTTTCATCGATCGGTCTCATTGCTCCGGCCGTTTTCCATTATTTTGGAGGTAAAGATATTGCCGAGAGAGAAGCCGATCTTAGTCTGGAAATTGCGATCGTTCTTGTGATCACATATGCACTCAGTCTGTTGTTCTCATTAAAAACACACAAACAATTATTTGTCGGAGAAGTATCTGAAATTGCAGAAGTCAGCGAAGGAAAACATCAGCATTGGAGTATAACGAAATCACTTTCTATTCTTGCCGTTGCAACATTGTTCATCGCGTGGATGAGTGAGATTCTTGTCGGTTCGGTTGAAATTGCCGCTCATGCTCTTGGAATGACCAGTATCTTTGTCGGCGTGATCGTTGTAGCAATTATCGGCAATGCAGCTGAACACAGCACTGCAATTATCGTTGCAATGAAGAACAGAATGGATTTGAGTATAGGAATTGCGATTGGCAGCAGCATTCAGGTTGCGCTTTTTGTTGCACCGGTGCTGGTGTTTGCAAGTTATGTGGTGGGCACTAAACCGATGGATTTGGTATTTACACCGATTGAAATTTTAGCGATCACTCTTTCCGCAATCATTGCCGAACAGCTTGTCAGTGACGGAGAAAGTAATTGGTTTGAAGGTGTTCAATTGATCTCTGTCTATATTATTTTTGCATTGGTGTTTTATTTTTTACCTGGTTAAATTTTTCATCGTCTCATAAACCTGCGAATAATATCCTTTACCAAATAGATTCAAATGATTGAAGAGATGATACAGTTTATAGATCTCGCATCGTCTCTTCCATTCATCATTGAGCGGAAATGCCTCGTGATATGAGTCGTAAAATGCTTCACCGAATCCGCCAAACAGCATCGTCATTGCAAGATCAGCTTCACGGTGCCCGTAATACACCGCAGGATCAATAACCGCCGGAACATCATTTTCTAAACATAAATAATTTCCGCTCCAAAGATCGCCATGAAGCAGTGCAGGCGGTTCACCGTCATCTGGAATTAATTGATCAATCTTGTATTCAAGTTTGCGGTAAAGAGAAATAAACTCATTATCGAGGTATCCGTTTTGTTCTGCAAGCTTGAATTGAAATTCCAATCGATTGGTAACAAAAAATTCTTTCCATGATTTCATCTTAGGAAAATTATTTTGCGGTGTTGATCCGATAAAATTATTTTCACAAAAACCGAACTGATCCGACGTATAGTTGTGAAGTTGGGCGAACTGCCTTCCGAATTGCTCAAAGAAATGTGTGTGGTGTGTCGGTGCTGCAACGGGAAGGAATTCAAGAATCAGAACATCGTTGTTTACTGCAATAATCTCCGGAACTCGAATGGCATTTGCCTTTTTCAATTCACGCAATCCATTTGCTTCTTTGATGAACATATCGTGATGCTGCGGGGAAACTTTAACAAAGAGTGACTGTTTATCTTCTAACTCTACTCTATATGATGAAGCAATTGATCCGCCGCTTAATGGAGAGAGTGTTATGACATTTTTGTTGAGAGCGGATTGGATGAGAGATGTAATTTGTTCTTTAGTTTTCACATTATTGAGTTCTGTTTGAAACGCATTCCTCTCTGTGTGTTGGATCGAGAAACGGGGAGAGGGGCAAGGGGTGTGTTATAATTTGAGTGAAGACAGCTATTTATTTTACACACCCCTAAATCCCCTCTCGCTTATACACAATCTTTCGCAGAGAGGGGACTTTTATTTGATTTGTAATTGTTTCAATAACCCCGCACACGCATCTTCTAAAATATCCAACACATGTTCAAAACCAGCAGGACCGCCATAATACGGATCGGGAACTTCGTTGACATCCATGGTTTGTGAATAATCGGTCATGAGAGAAAGTTTATGGTGATATTTTTTATTTCGATCCATTGCTTTCAGATCGCTGAGATTATTTGCATCCATCGCAATAATGTGATCGAATTGCTCAAAATGTTTTGATGGATCGAATTGCTGTGCGTGGCTGATAAGATTGTAATTCCGTTTTTGTGCGTGCGACCGCATCCGTACATCTGGCAATTCCCCGATGTGATATCCTGCAGTTCCTGCAGATTGAATTTCGATAGGAAGACCTTTTGCAAGGTATTTCATCACTCCTTCGGCGGCGGGAGAGCGGCAGATGTTGCCGAGACAAACAAAGAGTATTTTGGTTGGTTTCATATTTTAATAAGCGCGAAAAACCTTGCGAAGGTTGTCTGCGATTTTTATTAAACCTTCGTAAGGTTAAGAGAGTGAAAATGCAGTGAAATAATAGCAAGTTTTTAGTCTGTTTCAAACAGTTGTTTGCCGTCATACTGTGAGCAGAATAGCACATAGTAACTTGATTATTGGGTCGAGGGTGTCTATTTTCAATACGTATTATCAGTGAAGAGTGCAATTTGTGTGAGGGAGATATTAAATATTTGTTCTGAACTAAGGGCGGTTGATGAATCGTTTTTATGCATCTTTTTTCTTCTTTATAGCTCTAACTAGTGTTGTGTCTGCGACATCGTACTATTCAGTTAATGGTCAATCACCAAATAGTTTAACGAGTTGGTGGACAAACACCAATGGTACCGGATCAAATCCCTCAAGTTTTACATTGGGTCATGTATTTATAATTCAGTTTGGTCATTCAATGACTACAACTGCTCCATGGACTGTGTCTGGAACAAATGCAGAAATAGTTTTGAACGGTGGTTCGTTGACATTCGCTCACAATAGCTCGACCGAACGGCTAACGATTTCTGTGGGGGATGTTACCGTTAATTCAGGTGTAACAATAACGGTAAATAACGGCAACCCCGTCGGGGATGATCTTATTGTAAATGACATTCTCAATAATGCAGGCACAATTGTCTTTGGATCAAGTGCGAATGGAAAAGTTTCCAACACCGGTAAGTATAGTCATACGAGCAATGGTGGAAATATTCCTCCATTTATTTGGACCGTTTTTTCAACGTGTAAAATTTCTGGTGTTACCACGACACTACCGGGAGGATTAGGACAGGGATTCGGTAATATCCTTTACGATTGTCCTTCACAAACAACTAATGTCACTATCAATCCCGTTCCCACAACCTTAGCAAATTTTACTATCAACTCCACAGGTACCAGTAGCAGTCTTATCCTTGGTGCATCTATCTCACCTAGCACAAGCTTAAAAATCAACGGCGGAATATTTGATCTTTCATCATTTACAGCAAACGGTTTATCGTTGGCAGATTCCATTGTTGTTGGAGCGGGGGCGAAACTGAGGATAGGAGGAACGAACAGTTTTCCCATTAATTATTTTGGTCATGTGTTGGACGCAAACAGTACTGTGGAATATTACGGTTCAGGAGTGCAAACAATTGCAGCAGAAAAATATGGGAATCTTTCCATTAGCGGGACGAGAACGGGAAGTGTCAGTTTGTCTTCTACCGACACGATCGGAATTGCAGGTTTGTTCAATCTGCCGGTAACATTTACAGCAGGAAGTTTCATAGCCACATCATCAATCATAGAATTTGACGGTGTCAGTACGCAGTCCATTCCCCTGCTTCCGGGAGCTGCATCCTATCATACCATTATTGTTAATAAAAATAGCGGCAGCATAAATGCAAACAGTGCAATAATATTGAGCGGAAATCTTGAGTTGGTGCAAGGTTACTTTTATGATAATGGAAACGTGGTAACGGTGAATGGAAATATGCTCGGCAAAACGGGAATTCACTCAACTATCTCTGGAGGGAAAATCTTGTTGACGGCAGGGTCATCACAACATCAGGTTGGCGGAGGTGTTACTCTTGATAAGCTGGAAATTGATGATGTGCTTGGAGCGTCAACAATTGGAAGTGCTACTATAAAAAATCTCATATTGAAAAACGGCATTTTCAAACTTAATCATACATTACATATTCCTCCCTTTGGAACAATCTTTGCTACGTTAGGAAATTTGAATGCAACGAATGAAGTGATCTTTGACGGAGACGGAATCGTTACCGGAACAGTCTCGTTTGACAGTGTTCAGATAAATGGATCTGTAGATTTTGGAAGCGGCTCGACGATTAATGGGGCGTTGACCATCAATGCCGGCGGGATGATCGTCACAAATTCACCGACATTTGCAAATGGATCGACACTTATATATTCTTCAGGAGGTGTTTTCAATCGTGGTTTGGAATGGAATGCAACAAGTGGAGCTGGGTATCCTTACAACGTTAAAATATCAAATTATACAGAAGTCAATCTTGGAGCAAATGGCGGGACAGGAACTTCACGACAGATTGCAGGAGATCTCAATATTGACCTTGGCTCGAAATTACGAATGAATCAAACCGGCAATGAAATGTTGGCTCCGTTGACGGTGTTGGGAAATTTTACACTCAATGGATGGTTCATTCAATCGAGCCTTGCCGGCAACGATTTCTATCTTGGCGGGAATTGGGTCCAAGGAGATGCAAGCAGTTCATTTAGTCCGAATGGGAGAACGGTACATTTTGTTGGTAATGGAGAACAGATTATATCGCGAGCGAATTTCAATTCGGTCGATTTTAGTTCGTTGACCGTCAACAAACCATCGGGTAATCTTGTTATTGATTCGGTCATGGCAACAAGTCTCACTATTGATGATACGCTATCAGTCATTTCAGGTGATATTAATCTTAAAGACCGATCTATCAATTTTCAATTTTCGACTTCACTATTGAATGTTACTAATGTTCCGCACACGATTTTTGGGTCACCCGGTGCGATGTTCCAATTCAACACAACCAAAACGATGAATTCTATCGGCGGTGGGACACTGATTTTTAATGAAAATGTCCTTGTTATTTTAAACGGAAGCAACGTTCATTTTGGAAATGGAATAACAACGATCAACGGCGTGTTGGAAATAACCGGTGGAACTGTTGCACTTGGTGGAGCACCTATCTATGGACCCGCTTCCTTGCTGCGATACAATATTGACGGATTATATAATCGTGGGGAGGAATGGAGTTCCACTGTGAGTGCCGGATATCCACATTCTGTTGAACTTATCAATGCAACGTCCTTGAATCTTGGAGGAAATGGCGGAACAACGACACCTCGACAGATAGCAGGAGATCTTATTGTTGGAAGCAGTTCATTGTTGTCTATGAATGAGATTGGGTATGAAATGTCCGCGCCATTGATAGTAATGGGAAATGCAAATATTTACGGATCGCTTGCTCTTTCTTCACTGTACGGCGGTGATCTTAAACTTGGAGGAAATTTTTCGGTTACGACCGGATCTAATATTATTCATAATAACCGAACAGTGTGGTTTATTGGTTCAGCGATGCAGTCAATATCGGAAACGACCCTATCACTACTCCAATTGGGTGGGATGAGAATTGAAAATAGTTCAAACAATGTGTTGTTGAATTGTGGATTGGAAATTTCTGATACTCTATCAATGTTTGGCGGTAATATTTTAACAGATCTCAATTATGTAAAAATACTTTCCATCGGAACAGTAGAGCGTGTTAGCGGTGCGGTTGTTGGAAATTTAAAAAAAGAATTCCCTGTCGGAACGAATATCTCTAAACGATTCGAAGTGAGCGACGGTAAGACGTACTCACCGCTCGACATTACATTTGCCAATATTTCAACCGCAGGTTACTTAACTGCTCATGCGGATTCATTAGTGCCCGTTTTAACAGGTTCGCCCATCAATC
Source organism: Bacteroidota bacterium (assembly GCA_025355705.1). Classification (GTDB taxonomy): domain Bacteria; phylum Bacteroidota; class Ignavibacteria; order UBA10030; family UBA8401; genus UBA8401. The sequence continues at coordinate 8,637 of JANXZD010000244.1, forward strand.
CATCGAAAAAGGTCTCAAAATTCTGGACCGTATCCGATAATGGAATTGTTTTTGATACGTACGATGTTACCTTCAATTTTACATCTATGGATGTGGATAGCGGAAGTGATTTTAATAAGTTTATTATTGGTAGAACTTTTGATGCTATCTGGGTCACGCCGGTTGTGGGAACAAAAACAGATTCATCAACTCAAATGGTAGGCTCTCATTTGTTTGGAACTTTTGCCGTCGGCGAGACACAAACCAATACAATCACAGCATCGATCATTGGCGATGGCACCCTTCTGCCGCTCGGAATTTCAAATTATAATCTTGGCGACACTGCGAATTATTTTTTTACACCGAACAGCGGATCCCACTTTGACAGTTTGTTAGTTGATGGAATTAAAGTTGATTCCGCTTCAAGCTATACATTTATCAATGTTACAGCTGTTCATACGATTGATGCATACTTTAGTCTGAATGTATTTCATCATTTTATCGTTCAAAACAGTGACGGTAATCCGATTAATCCGCAAACTGCTGGACAAAACTTTTCCATCGTTACAACTGCTGTCGATTCATTTGGAAACCCGGTAGTAAGCTTTACCGGCAATGTTTGGTTCTCTTCTACCGATTCAACGATGAGTGTGGCAGGCGGAAATTTTTCAATTCCATTTATCAACGGGCAGCACGGACCGCAAATTGTCTCTTTATATAGAGCAGGATTACAAACAATCACTGTCATTGATTCTCTCAGCGGAAAAACAGGAACGAGCGTTCCATTCTTAATCAATCCATCTGGGCTAAGTTATTTTGCTGTAAAAGATACATCCGGTCTTGATGTCCCTCAACAAGTGCAGAGTTTTTCATTCCCCATAAAAATCATTGCGGTTGATGCTTACGGTAATATTCAAAGCAATTATTGTGGTTCAGTGGATGTTTCGGTTTCGGGCGGAGCAATAGTAACACAGGGGAGCGGTGCAACGCCTAATTTTAATAATGGAATCCTAAGCTCGCATGTAATGGAGATAGGCAGTTCCGGATTTTACGGGATCAATGTCAGTGATAACACTGCAGAAAGAATCGGTGCAAGTAACTTTTTCTTGGTAGTTCCGAATTCAAATTCAATATTTTCAACGTGTGCAAATGGGATCATAACACCAGCGGGAGCAACCAGTGTGAATTATGGAGATACCATAACATATTCATTCTCTCCAAATGCCAAACATCATTTTGACAGTGTTTATGTTGATGGTGTGAGAGTAATCGATTCAACATTGCACTACACATTCGTTAACGTTATAACAACACATTTAATTGATGTATTCAATTCGGCGAACTTGAATATTGCACCGATGTTCACATCAGTACTTTCGGATACGGCAATTGCCAGGTTTGATACGTTATATTTTCAATATCAAGCATTTGATCCTGATAGTGGAACGATCGGTTATACATTATTGAATTCACCTTCCGGAGCGGTCATTGATTCCACTGGATTGTTAAAATTTATTCCTGCCGCAAATGCCAACGGAATAAGTTCTGTCGTTGTCCAAGTGAATGATGATAGTTTAGCCTTTGTGTATGATACAGTAAAAGTTCGCGTGAATATTTATGGCGATGTGAGTGGAAACGGGACGATCTCATCATTTGACGCATCACTCGTGCTGCAGAATACAGTCTCTGCAAATATATTCACAGCGTTACAAGAACGAATAGGTGATGTTTCTGGTAATGGCGGAATCAGTGCTCTTGATGCATCGTATCTCTTGCAATATTCTGTTGGATTAATTTTATCGTTCCCCGGTGGTTTAGGCAAGCAACAACATTCGGAAGCTGTTCTTTCTGCCTTTTCCTTTAGGATTGAAAAATCAAAAGAAGCCGATGAGTATGATTTATACATCGCAGTGAATAAACCATCGCTCGTGTATAGTGTTACTATGGATCTTGGTTTTGATTCGACCGTTGTTATTCCGAAATCATTTACCAAAACAACAATGACTGATAGTATGTCGATGGCATCGAAATTCTTTACCGAAGAGGTAAAGCTTTCAATGGCAGGAATCAATCCGTTGAACAAAGCCGGCGATGTCATCAAATTCACATTTATGTTAAAGGATCCGAATTATCCCAAGAACGCTCTACTCTTTACGGTGAAGAAATTCATATTGAACGAGATCGATCATACCAATGAAATTGGCGGTATCACATTGAATGTTCGAAACCTTGCTCAGCTGCCGACTGAATATAAGCTTGAACAGAACTTCCCGAATCCGTTCAACCCGACAACAACGATCAATTATCAATTACCGGATGCAAGCAGTGTAAAGATCGTTATCTATAACATGCTTGGTCAAGAAGTAAAAACGTTGATCACTGAACTACAGTCAGCGGGTTATTATTCTTTGGTATGGAATGGAACGGATAATACTACTCGCAAAGTATCATCAGGTGTTTATATCTATCGTATTACAGCGTCCAAACCTCAGAATAAACAATTCAGCGAAGTAAAAAAAATGATGATGATCAAATAACAAATCAATTCCTTCTCCTTTTTTTTGAAAAATAGTACGATCCGCACTTTTGAAATAGTAAGTGCGGACTTTTATTTCGATAGAAGCCGGCAAAAGAAATCTATTTCATGTAACGGAATATTTTGTCACTTTTTGAGATCATCCAAAACGTACTGCCTGCAACGCTCCCCACGGTGATCACACAAAGTATTCAAGAACAATATTCTGAAGGGGTTGTTTTCATTGCTAAAAAAGTCACACGGGGAAAATTATTTTCCATCAGGTAGCAGTTAAAAACGAAACGCGAAAAATGGAAATGAATTTTAGCTCAAAAAATGGATGCCACTATTACGATAGTATTACCAATGTAAAATTATTATTTCCAATGTTACAATGAAACTGCATAAATACATATTTGTTATTTTTCTCCTTATTATACTGGTTGGACGAAAGATTGAAACATCAGTAACCGAACAGAAAGATCCGGGAATGTATTCCATTTAATGAAATGCAGTTTTCAAGCGGTGTTTATTTTGTGAGAATAACTGCGGATAATTTTTCTTCAATCAAAAAACTTTTGTTGTTGAAATAAATTTATAAACGATCGTGAAGGTTGGGAAGGTATATCTGATGTTTATGTACGCAAACAAACACATTTACA
>JANXZD010000248.1 GCA_025355705.1 Bacteroidota bacterium
GGATCGGAATAATTTCCTTGACCGCCGTTTGCAAACGGTTTTTCCGCTTTCATGATAATTGTTGTTCCCCAGTTTGATGCAGCAAACGATCCGCGAATACCAACTTTGTGTTTTGCAGGATCGAATAATTCATAGCCCTTCATGTTAACACGAATATACGCTACAACAGTATCTGTTTTTCCAGTCAGGAATGGTGCAGCAGTATATTGATTTGGTTTGGTTCCATCAAATCCGTTAACATATTGTAATTGGATTGTTGTGTCATTCTGTCCAACTGCCAATACGCGATTATTGCTAGCATCACTTAAGTCTGCTTCCCAGCCATTATCAGCACTGGTAATTGCAGCTTTTGCATTAACGAAGAATTTATAATTGAACGATGTACCAGTTGGGAAATATCCGGTATATGTCCAATAATCTCCACCGCCTGTATTTGTCATCTTTGCCGGTGTAAGGTTATCCCATGTCAATTGTGCAGCACTGCCGCGAATCCCAACATATGAAGTTGCTTTCATTGTATCAGGAACGCCTGCAGTATTTGCAAGGAATGTTACTTTAACAGATGGTGCATATTTGAAAAATCCTGTTGGAGCATCACCACCAGCTAACATGTGTGTTGCATCAGTTCCACCACCAGCTCTCAATGCTGTAGCTGACGTTGGCGTTTTCAAGGCAGAGAATGTGGTTCCACCATCGGTGGATAACCATGAACCTGCTGTCGTACCCGAAACACCAACTGCGAGAATGTTCGTTGTTCCACCAATAAGATGAATGTATCTAACCTTGTTTACTGACAATGGAACACCCGGTATAATCGGAATCGAATCGCCCCATGTAACACCACCATCAGTTGTTTTATATAATGGATAGGTCAAAGTTCCTGTTTGACGTCCAACACCCCATCCGTTATTAGCATCTTTAAAAGTAATCGAACGGAAATAATAGTTTACATTACCAACTGCATCATTTAATTTATTGATAACACTCGTCCATGTTGTTCCGCCGTCTGTTGTTCGAATAAGTGGAACACCTGTTCTGTGTACTCCTGTTGATTGATAGTATGTTACCCAAACATTATTCCCGATACCATCTAATGTCTTTGCTCCACCAATTGAATACGTCCTCCCGACACCTTTTACTGAGTCCGGTATGTTCATCATTCGAGTCCAGTTTTTCCCGGCATCGGTACTTTTAACTAAATGCATGCCATACGTATCAGCATCACCAACAGCATACGCCGTAGTTGCATCAACGAATTTCACACCATCGAAGAATGCGGTATCAACCGTGGAATAACGATATACTGTATCCCATTTAGCACCGCGATTTTCTGTTCTGAAAATGACACCGTCATAGTTTACAATCAAAGCAACAGAATCATTCGCAGCAGAAAGATTTGCATAACCACCATTTGTGGTTGCAGGCATTTTGGTCGTGCTCCAAGAAGCGCCATTATCTTTAGAATAGAAAGTATAGTCGACAGCTCCAACCCATCCACTTGCCCAAACTACTCCGCTTGCTTTATAATCGATAGTTAATATTGTTAAACCGTTAAGACCAACACTAAATGGAGTCCAATCAGAACTTGCCGCTTGAATTGACAATGGCGAGTTTGCGCTTGATGTTAGTCTTGCTTCTCGTGCTTCTTTCAATTTCGCTAGACGTTCCGGGCTTGACGCCGCGAGAATGCCAAGGGAGAAACACATTAGCAGAACAACTTTTATTACATTTTTCATAGAATAACTCCTATGGTTAATTAAATAAGGTGGATTATGGTACAAATACTTCTACAACATACAATGGTAATTTTTGCCGTTGCACCTCCTTTATGGTAGCAAAAAAAATATTAAAATGGGTGGTTTTAGTTAATTAATTTACAACAACAAATAACGCTAAAATATGGAGATTAGAAAGTAAATCCAACATCAAACGTTTGGACACCTCCAAAGATCTTGAATTGTTGATAAGAATAATCAATTGAAAGTGCATTGACACCGCTCAACTCATACCGTAAACCGCCGCCAAACGCATAATTTTCCATCATATTGTCCAGGAATAACTGACGTTTTCCTGCTCGCAAAAAGATCATTTCTTTGAGAGCAAATTCGCCTCCAACATTAACACTTTCACTATTATCACTCGGACGCAAAGCATCTGCAGCAACAGTAAATCGTACATCTTCGTTTTTAACAGCATCCATCGAAACGCCTGCACGGAAAAAGAGCGGTAACGGCCAATCATCAGTTTTCAGTCTGGTGATCAGCTTACTATTATTCCCAAGATTTTCAAGATCAAGATCTATTGCTTTAAATAGATCCTTCCCATCCATCCTCATATCTGATCCAAAGTTAGAAATACTCATGCCTATTTTCAAGCCATTAAATCCGGTGTTGTATAATAGACCAACATCTACCGCCATTGCGCTTGCCGAAGAATTCCATATTTTCTGTTGGATATATTTTCCGGAACCACCGATAGCAAATCGATCTGTTAAGTTACGGGCATACGTCAACGCAATCGCAATATCTGAAGCAGACCATTTTTCTCCTGTACCCGCCTGTTGAAGATCGGTTGTAACGATATCTTCACCGTAATCCAATTGAGTAAAACTGACTCCAACGGCATTTGTTCCATCGAGATTGATAACGATACCCGCCCAATCAAATTTTGTCCCCACCAGCCAATTGGTATGTGATACCACTGCCTGCGAAAAAACCAGCGGCGCAATTGATCCAGGATTATAGAAGATTCCTGTGGCATCCGATGAAAGTGCAACTGATGCACCCCCCATTCCAATCGATCGTGCACCGATCGGCATCCCTAGAAAAGGAGCAGCCGATGTACCGACTTTTGATTGTCCGATGACAAGAGAAACTGATAATGCTGTCAACAATAGTGTGTATTTAAAAACCCTGTTCATAAATTCTTTCTCCTGTCAATCATTTTATGATTGCAATTTTACCTGTCTTTGTTCCAACAGATGATTCAACAGCATAGAAGTATACTCCGAACGCAACATCCAAATTTTCTTCGGTTTTTACATCCCACACTACCGTTCCATTTCCGATCGATCCGTTTGCGCGTAGAATACGAACAAGTTCTCCGCGAACAGTATAGATGGAGATCTTTGCATCAGCCGGGATATGTTGGAACTCAATCTTTCGTTCACCGCGGCCAAACTTGGCTCCATAATTTCCTTCTTCCCGAATTGAAGCAACAACGTAGGGATTTGGTACAACCCGGATATTGTCTAATTCTTTAGAGGTCAGTGCTTTATTAATGAATGGTTTTGTTGATGTAAAGCTGAACACATCTCCTTTACGGAAAGGTTTGGTAGTTCTGATCTTCATTGTGTCACCACCGGTAAAAGTATAGATGGTATCTTTGCTGGTCTTTGAATTGAAGGTCATATACCAAGTATATCTCAGCGAATCCTTGCTGTCCCGATCAAACAATAACAAATTATCATTTGGTCCAAGTTTCCCGTCAAAATCCTGATCATCAAAGATAAATCGAGTGGGTTTATTGTCGGTACGATTGCGGATAGTAAATTTCACGGGAATTCGCGGCGAACTGTAAAGATCATCCGAAGTATCAGAAATTGCATTGCTAAAAATGATGTCATAATCAGCAGGATACCTTGTCGGTATGATATCCTTTGATGGATCATTTGGATCTTGTGCGATAGTCACCGTAGAAAAAGTATACTGGTAGGACTTTGATTGATTGTTGAAACCGGACAGTGTGTCGTTCAATTTAATTTCCCAGTCATTTGCGAACGTCAATTGTAAACCGTCAAATATATCTGTGTCCTTTGTCTCTTTCACATATGGCGAAGAATTGATATTGGCACTCTTAAATATTGGATAATATCTATACCGGATTGTATATTTTTTAAGATTTGTTGGATCAACTTGCAGATCTTTTGGACTTTTCGCTCTAATTGCACCTCGTTCAAAATTGATGTCGTATTTTGTTGAAGGAATAACCGTACCATCTTGTGCTTGAAGAGTTATCGATCCGGGGAGAAAATTCTTGCGCTGCATGAATATATATATCGTATCTACTTTTCCAGGAATAACTGTCTCACTATAGAATGCGGAATCAAGGACAGAATATGTGGTTGTTCTTGCGTCTATTTTTCCACTGTCACGAGTGTCGTTAAATGTTAGCGTGTATGCACTGCCGTTGATCTTATTTTCATCAACGACTTTGTAGAAAATATTTCCTGTCCCAATAGCACTTTGTTTGCTTACTTGCGATCCTGATGGGGCAGTATAACCAAGTGATTTCGGACCGGGTATCACTACTGCAACATTTGAAGATGTGCTTTGAATTTTCCCAGACCCTTCATCCGTTGTAATGTTCCAACTATTTTGAGAAGGCATGATGCCTTTATTATAATCTCCATTATCGTATGCAACAATGGCGTAATAATATGTCCTGCCGTTCATTACTTCATTGTCCGTAAATTCATGAACCAGTCCGGAATTTCTACCCATATAATAAGTGAATCCCTCTTGTCCCTGAAAAATATCCTTTGGTGGATAGAAATAATCGAGGATCGAATCGACAACATCTACTTGAAATACCGGCTTGAATCCTTTTGCAATTCCATCGGCATTGGTAACAACCAACGCATCGTTGAACGTGCGGTCTGTTGCTTTGAAGATCTTATAACCTTGAAAATCTTTATATCGTAATACCGGATCAACGGCATCCTCGGATTTACGATCCCAATACAATTTTACATTCCCATCACCCGCAACCGCCGTGAGTGTTGGTGCCGGATCGGGTGCGATCGGAAATTGATAATTAGCGTTATAAATATCCTGAACAGTTTTTTTATGTTTCAATAGATCATCAATATCATCCTGTCTGGATCCGCCATTACCGCCGCCATAGA
>JANXZD010000270.1 GCA_025355705.1 Bacteroidota bacterium
CCGGACTGCAATTAATACGAGTATATGTCTCCTTGAGAGATATAATTATATTTCCCCCGGGATATAAAGAAGGGGCTACCCCAGTATTCATATTTAAAATGTTAATAGCAAATAAAAGGACGGTTAAGTGCTACAAACCCAATGTCGGAGAACCATATATTAATGAGGCATGGAAAGACCAATTTGTAGAATCCTATAAACATCTGAGGGAGCATGGGAATTCAGCTTTCATATTTATGCACGAATTAGTTTTTGCTGCCTTATGTTATTTAGTTCTTCACGAAGATAATGGGTCAAATGTGAATTGGGACGGTTTCGTGTTGCTTTTAGCGATATGGGTTATACCATCGGTGTTTATGCATTGTGCCGGCCAGCATGTTGAAAGAGTATTTTCTAATATAGATCGAGTAATACCTTAATACTCTGCCTAACAACAGGTTGCAGCTGACGGCTCCTTCAGTCACGCATTTATTATTCTCGTAGTAAAATGCGCGCCTTCGGCCCGCAGCTGAACCTGAGCGTTAGCCAGACTAAATAGGAGAAAAAATGATTAAATCATTTAAGGCGGATTTTCATTGGATGCTTCGGGAGTCAACGGGGTATTTCCCGTGGATTGATGGAAGAGCATATCGATTGATACGCCATCTTCGGTGGGGGGCACATCGAAAATGCATGATGTGTGATGAGGGATATTCAGAAAGAGGGCTTGTAAAGATATTGACAGAAGAAAGCGTGTGTGACAACCCGCTATTGGATCTTGTGTTGAAAGCATTGATTCGAGCAGAAATTAGACTATTAAGCCGGTTTATACCACAAAATAGCCATGAAGAAAGACTTACAGGAAATTTAGTTTCAGAGATTGACAACTCTATATTAATGATAAATGATAATTTTATTGAGACATCTAAATCTTTATATGGGATAGAAAAAGATATAGATTTTTTCTATTACGATATGTCTCGCGGGGGTACAATTGAAAAATATACAGGGGCTGATTTAGGGTTAATAATTGTAATCGACTTACCTGATTACCCATATACAGTTAAATCTATTTTGATTCAAGCTAAAAAGATATCGGGCGATAGAGCTAAAATTGATCGTAGGCAATACGAAACTCTTAACTCCCATGGAGTTAATGGGGGGGCATATTTGTTTTATGATATGGACCTTTCGCGACGATGTTCGCCCTTAATTACAATGATAGGCAAACAAAGTATGAACAATTTATACAAAAAATGCGTGGAAGATAATAATTCTTCGTTTAGTTATGAGTATGAAACTGCAAGAACTGACGGCCACCCACTCTCGCTGTTTCTGCTTTCAAATTTTGCAAATGTTGTCGAAGTGGGAAGTCATCATAATAATTTTGATTCTGCGTTAAATATGTTTAAAAATATTGGCTTTAACAATAGAAATAAAACTGATTATGATCACGAAGAGTTTAAAGGTAGGTTAGGAATTTTAAGCATCGGGAATAAAATAAAATATTCAATGTCAGACAATGAACGTTTCGATATAACAATATAATTTATCTATAGGGGCTGGCTAACAATCGCTTTGAGCCGACAGCTCCTTCAGTCATGTTTCTGTGTTTCTCGCCGCTAGAAACATGCCTTCGGCACCGCGGCTCAAGACTCGGTCGTTAGGCACAAGAAATAACAAAGGGACAAATAAATGAATATAAGTCTTACAGCAGTGGCATCAGAAGATGTGTCAAGAAATATTATCGATGCAATAAATGAAATTAATAATAAATTCGATCAGATCGTTACGAATAATGATTTTGGTGACGGGGTCAAAAGTATAATTATAGGAATAATATGTGTAAGTCCAGAATTTGATTTCTTTTTCAAAACGCGAAGGAAACGATTTGTGGTTGGGCCCAAAACGATTAAAGACCGATTGATTTCAGGAAAATCGTATGTAATCGAAAGACAATTAACATTTGAAATTAAGCTACATCATGAAACATATAGAAATCTGACTATTCCAGATGCAGTTAATAGAATTATAAATGAAATAGTTACTGTGTTCCCAGTGGTAGAAAAGAAATATAATTTTAATCATTCGGGACTTATAAATGCAATTAAGTCAATGGCATAAAGCTGCGCCTAATAATTGATTTGAGATTGCAGCTACTTTAGTCATGTTTCTGTGTTTCTCTCCGCTAGAAACATGTCTTCGGCACCGCGGCTCGAGACTCGGTTGTTAGGGGGGACTTTTATGAAAGGCAACCAATGAAAATAATATCAATCACAGTGGTGGCTATTATCTTGGTGGCCGTTTTTGTTCTGCGGTTTGCTAGTGCTTCAAATAAAGAGGATAATATTGAACCCATTGCGGAAGCTACACAAAATAAAGCAAATAATATAGGTCTAAATAGATTAAACAACAGTGAGAAAATATTATTGTGCGTGTGGGAATTAGAGGCAGAAATAAATAACGGGGGGTTTGAACAATATTATTTTAACTCAAGAGGCAATAATGCATTGTTTGCGCCAACGGCATTGAGGGAAATTGGCGCCGGGCATACGGCCAAAATAGTTGATCAAGCAAATCAAAAATTTGGCAGCGCTGGTCCAAGTGGGAATCGGGAAAAACGGCAAACACAATTGGAAACAATTGATGCCAAAGATAAAAAAGCATTCGATGATTATGACAAATCTTTCTTGGCGTACAGAGATGATATTTCAGAACTATTAAAGCAATTTACGGCAAAAAGGAAGCACGATTTCAACACCGCCCCATAACAATCGCTTTGAGTCGGCGGCTCCTTCAGTCATGTTTCTGTGTTTTTCGTCGCTAGAACCATGCCTTCGGCCCGCGACTTGAGACTTGGCGTTAGACGCACACGAGGTAAATATGAAAACAATTTATGAGGCAATGGCAGAAAGAGAAGCAGGGTTTTTAGGCGACATAGATATAATTAAATGGGCCGAAAATGCAATATGTGATAAAGGGGAATACGCTGTAAATACAATAATTATAAATATTGCCTCATTATCTGTGGATAATAGAAATGAATATGAGCGTGCTGGGGAATTATTAAAAAAAGCAATATTACAAATAAGTCCAAATTTCGTTTTGGGCAATGAAATCTTAGAAATGCATATCAAGTCATTATTTGTAAATAGATGCCAAGATTATATTGATGATAACGTCCAACCATACGAGATATGTAAGGTAATAAGTGGAATCGAGCAAATATTTAATAACCCAAATTGGATTAATGGGTTTTATGATGCATGTGATTGGATAGAGCCAAATACAACTAGAGAAGATGTACCGCATTTGAAAAATATT
>JANXZD010000304.1 GCA_025355705.1 Bacteroidota bacterium
GTTTTTGCTGAAATAAATACCACGGGAATATAATCATATTGGCGAAGCTTTTCCCGCAGAGATTCTTCAAACCGAATGGTAGAGTTCGTTTCCTTACCTTCTACCAAATCCCATTTGTTAATACCAAGAACTACTCCGATGTTTTTCTCTGCTGCTGTTTGAACAATGCGAAAATCTTGTTTCTCTAATGGAATACTTGCATCGAATAATATTATGGCAAGATTACAACGATCAATTGCTTTTAATGTTCTTAGTGTTGAATAGAAATCAACATTCTCTCTGATCTTACTCCTCCGCATTAATCCCGCTGTATCAACCAACAATATTTCTTCGCCTTGATACTTATAGATTGAATCAATGGGATCTCGGGTTGTTCCAGCAATTGGTGTAACGATGGAACGCTCTTCCCCAATCAATGCATTCACCAGTGAAGATTTACCGACATTCGGTTTTCCAATGATGGCGATTCGCAGCTGCGAATCCTCTTTTAGATCGTCAGTATTAATGACGAATTCACTGGTAAGAACATCAAGAAAATCACCGATCTTCCTTCCACCAAGTGCTCCAATCGTGTATAGCTCACCAAGACCTAATGAATGGAATTGTGCAGAATTAGCTTCTTCTTTGGCAGAATCTACTTTGTTAACAACAAGCAGAACTTTTTTATTCTCTTTGCGAAGAATATTTGCCAGATCTTTGTCGATGTGAGTTAATCCTTCTTTCCCGTCGACAAGAAAAATGATTTTATCAGATTCCTCAATAGCAATTTGAGTTTGTTCTCGGATTGCTTTTTCAAATATTTCCTCAGAGTCCGGAACAAATCCACCGGTATCAATGATCGTAAATGGTTTTCCCGTCCATTCTGCCTCAGCATAATGACGATCGCGAGTAATACCAGGCGCATCGTCAACAATAGCAGTTTGTGCACCGATTAAACGATTAAAAAAAGTAGATTTTCCAACGTTGGGACGGCCAACGATTGCAACAATAGGTTTAGACATTTTTTCTTTCTATTTCATATAAAATACGAAATATAAAGGACAAAAAAAATCCCGTTCTGATATTCTCAAAATGGGATTTTCTAATTTTCCTATGGTATTTAATTACATCAGTATTGTCTTTACCAATATAACGTCTTTCTAATCATATTTTTATTTTTCTAAAAATTCTGTAACATAATTTGACATTTGATCAAATTCTATAAGGAATGCATCGTGTCCATACGGAGATAAAATCTCACGATACAATGAGTTTGGAAGAGCTTTTGCAATGTTTTTTTGTTCACTTTCCGGATAAAGAATATCGGAATCAATCCCAATAAACAGCGAAGGAATTTTTATTGAATGAAGGACTTTATTAAGGTCTCCTCTTCCAAAAGCAACATCATGGATATCCATTGCTCTTGTTATATATAAATAGGTGTTTGCATCAAAACGCTGAACCAATTTTTTACCTTGATAACGAAGATAACTTTCGATCTGAAATAAATTTGATGTGTTACGATGTAAAGGATTCTCTTTTATATTTTCTTTTTGCCGTTCTCTGCCAAATCGTTGTTGAAATTCTTTTTCACTCCGGTACGATAACATCGCAACTTGTCTTGCAAGTGCAAGTCCTTTTTCTGGTTGACCAAACTCATAATAATTCCCGCTACGCCATTCAGGATCGTTCATGATGGCTTGACGAGCAACATCATTCAAACCAATTGCCCATGGAGAATGTTGGGCAGCAGTAGCAATTGGAATAATTGATTCAACAATTTCAGGATACATCAACGCCCATTCCAGAACCTGCATACCGCCAAGCGAGCCGCCGATGACGGTTCTTAATTTCCTAACACCAAGATGATCAATAAGAGATTTCTGAACTCTCACCATATCTCGGACAGTCATTTGCGGAAAGGAAAGTCCGTATGGTTTTCCCGTACCAGGGTTTATTGAACTGGAACCAGTTGTTCCATAGCAACCACCCAAAAAGTTCGATGAAATAATAAAATATTTTTTTGTATCGAGCGGTTTACCCTCACCAATGAACGAATCCCACCAACCGATTGATTTGGGATCTTCTGATGAATATCCGGCAGCATGAGCGCTTCCTGTCAATGCGTGACAAACAACGATTGCATTCGTCCCTTCAGAGTTTAATTCTCCGTAAGTCTCGTACGCAACATCAATCGGTGAAAATAAATCACCGCAATCCATAATAAGCGGGTTTGTTTCGTCATACAAACGAACAATTTTTGTTGTAATAATATTTTTTATTGTTGTTTCCATTTGACTAAAAAGTGACCGTCACCTTGAAGATGACGGTCACTTGAAAAGAAATTACACTGCAACAGCTTCAGATTGTTTCACTACACGAAGTGCTTCATCAAAATCTTCGATAATATCTTCAATATGTTCGATCCCGACTGAAACTCTAATCAGATCGGCTGTAACACCGGAAAGTAATTGCTCTTCCTGATTCAATTGCTCGTGTGTTGTTGAAGCGGGATGAATGACCAAAGTCTTTGCATCGCCAACATTCGCTAGAAGGCTCGCAAGTTTTACGTTATTAACAAATTGTTTCCCTGCTTCAGCTCCACCTTTAATTCCAAATACTAAAACAGATCCAAATAATCCATTCCGCAGATATTTTTTTGCGTTTGCATGATACCGATGAGATGAAAGTCCTGGATATGCAATCCATTCCACTTGAGGATGTTTTTCCAACCATTGTGCAAGTTTCAACGCATTTTCGTTATGACGTTCTACTCGCAACGATAGCGTTTCTAATCCTTGCAATAGTAAGAAAGAATTGAACGGGCTGATCGAAGCTCCAATATCCCGTAATCCTTCAACACGAGCACGAATTGCAAAAGCGATATTTCCAAACGGTCCTGGTGTTCCAAACACATCCCAGAATTTTAATCCATGATAACTCGGACTTGGTTCAGTAAATATAGGGAACTTTCCATTCCCCCAATTGAATTTTCCTGAATCAACAACAACGCCTCCGATAGACGTTCCATGTCCGCCGATCCATTTCGTGGCAGAATGCGTGATAATATCTGCGCCAAAATCAAATGGTCGGGATAAATATCCACCGGCGCCAAATGTATTATCGACGATCAACGGAATTCCATGTTCATGAGCAATCTTTGCAATCGCTTCAATATCAACAATATTTAATCGCGGATTTCCAATTGTTTCAACATAAATTGCTTTTGTTTTTTCATCAATTAATTTTTTGAACTGTTCAGGTTCATCTCCATCGGTAAATTTTACGTTGATACCAAGTCGTGGTAATGTCACCTTAAATTGATTATATGTTCCGCCATACAAATTACTTGTAGAAATAATATTTTCACCTGATTGAACGATGGTGGTGATTGCCAGAAATTGAGCGGCTTGTCCTGATGCAGTCGCAACCGCTGCTACTCCACCTTCTAATACTGCAATGCGTTCTTCAAAGACAGCGGTGGTCGGATTCATGATTCGCGTATAGATATTTCCAAATTCTTTCAGCCCAAACAAATTTGCAGCATGCGTGGCATTATCAAAATTATATGATGTTGTTTGATAAATGGGGACAGCACGAGATTTTGTTGTTGGATCTGGCACCTGACCGGCGTGTAATTGCAGTGTTTCAAATCGATAATGACGTTCTTTCCCGTTGGTAGACATAGTCGTATTCCTTAAAATAATGATAATAAAATATTGGCGCTTTGGAAAAACCAAATCGCATTTTTGTATTAATTGAAACAGGAATATGATTATCTACAACAGAGGAAATTCCCGTCGAAATATGGAGAGAGGTGCTCCATAACGGGCCGGCTAGCATAAAAAAGATGTAAGTTTGAGATGTTTGACATATTGTTTAAAACGAAAAAACCTCTTTCAGAAGATAACTAAAAGAGGTTTGATAAAGTTCCCAGACTCTTAGTTCATCTTCGTTTCTCTTTTCAGAGAATCTGAATTTAGCACCTGTCATACTGCTGTTTGAAGTATCGGTTGCTGTGGAGTCACCGGGTCAGTCCCTCGTCCACTCTTGATGAATTGTTAAATATGTATAAAGAACTATATGCAATATACTATATTTTTCTCCGTTGTCAATAGTTGTAGTAATATATTTTACTCAACCTTGTAGAGCCATACTCAATCCTACCAATAACGATGTACATTAAAGCTGTTTGTTCTAAATTCAATATATCAATATAAATATTTTTATATTTGAATATTACTGATTTGTCAATTCCCAATTGAAACATTCATGACCACAGAAAAACGATACGAAAAATTAATAAACTATCTTACGGATTACATTTACAGTGTGACTATCAAAGACGCAGTTGTAGTCAGCACTGATCACGGTCCCGGCTGTGTTGCAATAACCGGATACACTGCCGAAGAATATCAAAACGACTCTGACCTATGGTATAGAATGATCCATCCAAAAGACCGTGAAAAAGTTGTAAAGCAGGCACAGTTAGCTTTAGCCGGAGAAGAATGTGAGCCAGTTGAACATCGTATTATACACCGCGACGGTACCACTCGATGGATAAGAAATAAAATTGTTATCACAAAAAATGGAACGGATCATCCAGTTTCGTATGATGGTTTAATAAACGACATTACTGATTTAAAACGTGCCGAGAGTGCTGCCATAAACCGCAACCGTCAGTTGCGCCAAGCAGAAAAAATGGCATCCCTTGGTACGTTAATAGCAGGCATCGCACACGAGATCAACAATCCAAACAATTTTGTGATGCTTAATGCTCAGTTATTCACAAAGATGTGGAAAGAAATTATTCCGCTTCTTGATGATCATTACAGCTCGAATAAAGACTTTTGCCTTGCAGGAATGCCATACAGCAAATTCAAAAATAAAATCGCACAATCATTGGAGGGTATCACTAAAGGGTCCGAACGTATTTCAAATATCACCAAACGATTAACTGAGTATTCAAAATTGGACAGCGATTCTCTTACAGAAATGGTCGATATCAATAATGTCGTAGAGATGGCCGTTGCAATAACCAATACAATGATTAAAAAATCGACTTCAAATTTTATTGTTGAATACGCTGCATTGCTCCCGAAGATCAAAGGAAATGCACAACAATTAGAACAAGTAATTGTTAACCTCATCACCAATGCATGCCAATCACTCTCTACTACCTCTTCGGGAATACAAATTGCAACATCGTATGATGTTGAACGAAACCGTGTTCGCATTGTAGTTGAAGATCATGGGATTGGCATTAGTCAAGACGATATGAAATATATTATGGACCCATTTTTCACGACAAAACGAAATTCAGGAGGAACCGGTTTGGGGCTTTCTGTTTCGTATAATATTATCAAGAATCATAATGGAACAATGACGTTTAAAAGCGAAGTGAACAAAGGGACAATGGCAAAAATAACTATTCCTGTTCTACGTGAAGTTGAACCGGTAAAAAACAAAAATCTATGAGCACCAAAACATTTCCGATCCATCCAATCTTGCTTGTTGATGACGAAGAACATTTTTTACTCAGTGTAGAATTGACACTGCGCTCGAACGGATTCAACAATATCAATTCGTGTCCTGATAGTACGAAAGTGATGAAATTACTCACGCAGAATCATTACTCGTTGATCTTATTGGATATCAACATGCCGAGTATTTCCGGACTCGAATTACTTGTCTTAATTGCAGCACACTATCCTGATATTCCTGTTATTATGTTGACCGCAGTAAATGATATTGAAAATGCCGTTCTCTGTATAAAAGAAGGAGCATTCGATTATATTGTCAAACCCGTCACCGATGCAAAGCTGGTCACCTCCGTACGACATGGAATTGAACTTACCGAGATGAGAAACGAAAATGAGTTACTCAAACGATCTCTCTTCCGTGAAGACGTTGAACATCCGGAAATTTTCAGCGAGATCATCACCCGCAGTAATTCTCTCCTTTCGATTTTCAAATACATCGAAGCTGTCTCAAAAACAAATTTGCCAATCCTTATTACCGGTGAAACAGGAACAGGAAAAGAGCTTTTTGCCAACGCGGTTCATCATTCGAGCGGAAGAAAAGGAGAACTTGTTACAGTGAATGTCGCCGGACTCGACGATAATTTCTTTTCCGATACATTATTCGGACATAAAAAGGGAGCGTTTACAGGAGCCGAATCCGAACGCAAAGGATTGATTGAAAAAGCTGAAGACGGAACCCTCTTTCTGGATGAAATAGGTGACTTAAGTATCGAATCACAAGTAAAGTTACTTCGATTGCTACAAGACGGCCAGTATTACCCGTTAGGATCCGATATTGCTAAACGCTCCAATGCGCGTATTGTTGTAGCAACTCACCGAGACATTAAAATAATGCAGGAGCAAAATACTTTCCGTCAAGATTTATATTATCGTTTGAAATCCCATCATATCTATATTCCCCCTCTTCGAGATCGAAAATCCGATCTTCCAATTTTAATTGATCATTGTATTGCCAAGGCATCATCGCAGCTCAACAAAAAACGACCCACTCCTCCTAAAGAATTATATACAATGTTGAACAACTATTCATTTCCTGGCAATGTTCGTGAACTTGAAGGGTTGATTTTTGATGCGGTGAGTTTGCATTCAACCGGCATTCTATCACTTGATTCTTTTCGCAATAAAATTTCTTTATCAGAATCAAACACTGTAAATCCAACGGTACAAAACAAATCATTTAAACTGCTTAATTTCCCCAGTAGATTTCCGACCTTAAAAGAGGCAGAAGATTTTGTTATTGAAGAAGCATTGCGGCGCGCTGAAGGAAATCAAACAATTGCAGCAGAACTTCTCGGCATCACTCGTCGTGCATTGAACAATCGCTTACAGCGATTACATAAACATAGTGAATGGCTGTAGCTAAGGGTGCCACGTTTCTTCCTACGGTAATTACCGACCTATAATAAAAACCATTGAGTCACAATGATTTACAGAAAATGCCGTTGGTGATATGAATTTTTGTGGCACCCTTTGCAATAATATATTTCTATGTCTCATCTGTTTTTCATCAAAGGAAGCATTTCTTAGAATATGTCGTGGCATGCTATTTGCAGAACTTTACTGTAACTCACACAACACTACACATACAGGAGGAATGAATTATGAAAAATAGAATGGGTTTTGTCGTCGCAATGGTACTGTTTGTCGCAGCAACATTTCAGGCAACAGCGCAGGAGATTCGAGTAAAATATGAACCGGTCCGGTTTCAAAAGATACTCGACAAAGCATTGGTTCCCGCACTTGAGAGTAAAATTCCGGGAATTGTTGAAGGTTCATTGTACAACATTGTTTTGTGCAGGAAGTATTTTTCTAAATTGGATTATACTACAACAGTGGAAAAATTAAAATGGCTAATTGCTGAAAATAAATCTTCATCATTAAATTACAAGACGCATTTGGCATTACTGTATTTAACAGATGCCGATAACATCAATATCACTCCAAAATCTGATCCTGAAACTCATGATTATTTGTTTAGACAATTATCAAAGGAATTTGAAGAAAAGATGCTGGTGAGCAATGAGGTATTAACACAAAAATAAGTTTGGGTTAAATAAAAACTGCGGTTGTTCAAAAAAAAAAAAACAATCGCAGTTTTTTTGTGCTCCCACTTCAATCTGAATTTCTAAGATTAAATAGTAATACGTAAATCAAAAATTGGTTTTAGAAGGAATCATTTCTT
>JANXZD010000322.1 GCA_025355705.1 Bacteroidota bacterium
ATGCTTGCTTCCGTTGTCATCAAAAATTTTTGGTGCCGATTTCTCTGTCCGTACGGCGCGCTACTCGGAATTGCCGGGTTTCTTTCTCCGTTTCGAATCACACGAGTAAAAGAAACATGCATCGATTGTGAACTCTGCACGAAAGTCTGTCCGTCCAATATTAAAGTCCATCAGATCGAGCAGGTTTGGAGCGATGAATGTACCAGCTGCATGCGATGTGTTGAAGAATGTCCGGTAAAAGAAACGCTCGTGCTCCGCTCAACAAAAAAATCTGTCTCAGTCTCGCCGTTTGTCTTTGGCTCATTGGTTGTCGGTCTGTTCATTGCTGTCACCGGACTTGGAATATTGACGGGACATTGGAAAAATTCTATTTCAAAGGATGAATATCAATTTCGTTTTCAACAATTAGACTCGCCGTTATATAACCATGCACGCGGTTCTGTTCCGAAATATGGACCGAATGATTAATACATTTTTCATGTCTAATTTCGAATACAAAAACCGACCGGAAGATGTAAAATATTAAGGAATGTTCTTACATGATAGCATATGAGATGTTAGACAAAAGCGCAGACAATGTTCCGTGCTTTTTTATTTTATCTAATTTGATTAGGTTGAGTGAACACAATATTACATTAAAAGGGTTTTACTATGACTCAAAATAAAAATGGACACAGCATCCGCACTTTTCTTGCACAATGGCGCGAGATTTTTTTTGCACAAAAATATCGCTTCGATCTTGGTCAATCGTTCCTTGTTATTCTGAATTTCACGCTTCTCATTATCACTGCGAGCGATAAATTACAGATCTTTTTCGGAATCCCGCGATTACGGTCGCTGCTTATCGTGATCGTTCCTTTTGGTTTCATCGGCGTGTGGCTCTTTGGTTTTTTTATGGATAGAGTTGTTCGCGCTGCGCAGATGGGCGAACGACAATCGATCAAACGAAGCGAGGTGTGGACACGACACAATGAACAAATGGACAGGTTAGAGGCGGAAATGAAAGCGATCCACACTTTATTGGAACAACAGAATAAAATGTAGCCGTTGATATTCACTCAAACTCGGATTACATTAACACAATCATTCTCTGTGAACTCTGTGGCAATTTTTTACCAACCTTACCCATATGCCAATAAAAATCTTCGTTACCGGCGGAACATTCGACAAAGAATACAATGAGTTAAACGGACAACTCTTCTTCAAGGAAACACATCTCAACGAAATGCTCTCTCTCGGACGTTCTCGCATTGATGTGCATATTGCAACATTGATGATGATCGACAGTCTTGATATGACCGATGCCGACCGCAAGATCATTTCGGACAATTGCATTGCGGCACCTGAAGACAAGATCGTCGTAACGCACGGCACCGATACGATGGTAGAAACTGCGTGCTACCTTGCAGGAAAAATTCAGAACAAAACAATTGTGCTAACCGGCGCGATGATTCCATATAAATTCGGAAGCTCGGACGGATTGTTTAATCTTGGAAGTGCGCTTGCATTCGTAGAGACGCTTCCAAATGGAGTCTACATTTCCATGAATGGTCGATATTTTACGTGGGACAATGTCCGGAAAAATAAGACCGCCGGCGAGTTTGAAGAGATAAAATAAATTGTGATGTCATCGCGCAAAAATAACCCTGTCATGTCCGAACGATTCTATCGGGCATTCATATAATAGATTCCCGCTAAAGATCCCGCGGGAATGACGGATTTTTTTAAGAACTTTTTATTTTTATGAACACAAAACTCTTAATGACCGTTACTTCAATCGTGCTTGGTGCAACAGGAATTGCTCTCTCCTTTCTTCCTCAAGAGATTTTGACTCTTCTTAACGAGCAGGCAACACCAATGCTCACCGTGATACTGCAGTTACTCGGCGCTCTCTATTTTGGTTTTGCAATGCTCAACTGGATGGCAAAAGATTCTCTGCTCGGCGGGATTTACGGCAGGCCGATCGTTGTGGGAAATGTAACCCATTTTGTTGTTGGTGCACTTTCGTTGTTCAAAGTTCTTTCACAAAATCATCAGGTAATGATCTGGATTGTGACGATTGTATATGTAGTTTTTGCTGTGATATTTTCTCTGGTGATGTATACCAATCCCGCCAAGAAAGAGAGCTAATTTTCATGAGAACCTTGATACTCATTAGTGCTCTTCTACAGTTGGCAGTTGCTCAAAAAAACCTCCTCATCAATGTTTACAACCGTCCCATTACGAGTTTAAGCGGGCAATGGAATTACATCGTCGATCCGTATGAGAATGGTTTTTATAATTACCGCTACGAACCGTTCGAAGATCAACAATCTCCCGGCAAAGGAGCATACTTCACCAATGCCAACCCGAACGATAAAACGGAACTGGTGGAATATGATTTTGACCGATCCGATACGATAGCAGTTCCCGGCGATTGGAACACCCAAAAAGAAAAACTTTTTTATTACGAAGGAACCGTCTGGTATAAAAAATCATTCGATTATCAAAAAGCAAAACCGGCAAACCGCGTGTTCGTCTATTTTGAAGCGGCGAATTATCAGGCAGATGTCTATCTCAATGGCAAAAAACTTGGCAGACATGTCGGCGGATTTACTCCCTTCAATTTTGAAGCAACGCATCTTCTCAAAGAAAAGGATAATTTTCTCGTCGTGAAGGTGGATAACAAACGAAAAAAAGAAGCTGTCCCGACGCTCAACACCGACTGGTGGAACTACGGCGGTCTAACGAGAGATGTTAAAATCGTAGAAACTTCCGATGATTTTATTCAAGACTATGTCATTCAACTCGATCCGAAAGATAACAAAAAGATCAACGGATACATTGCGCTCAATGGAGCCAACATCGCTCATAAAAAAATACGCGTAACCATTCCTGAGCTCGGCCTGAGTGAAGAAACTCTTACCGATAGTTCAGGAAAAGCAATTGTAAATCTTCGGCATACAAAGATCAAATATTGGTCACCAGAGAATCCGTATTTGTACAGCGTGACCATGACAACAGAAAAAGATGAA
>JANXZD010000328.1 GCA_025355705.1 Bacteroidota bacterium
CGTGTTCACTGGCGTAGACAACCTTGCCTTCGAGGCGTTGACCGCCGGCGCCGTGGGCTGGGTAATCAATTCCTGGACGTAATTTTCGCCAAAATCTATCGTATCAGTTTCCAATGCTTCAGTGACCTTTTGGGCTGGGAAGGTCTTACTTACAACGATCAATTTTACATCAACGGCATTTCTGCCGATAATAGAACAGGTCTTTTCTACGTTTTTCTTAATATTTTGAATGTTTTTGACAACCATAGTTCAAGAATAAGAAGAAATATAAATTATTATCACGCTAAAAACAATAAACTTCAATAAAATGAATAGAAGTATCAGAAAACATCAAAATTACGATATGTGCTAGAGTTTTAAGATAGAGAGTTGAAGACCCAAGCATGGAAGTGTCGTTTATAGAAGATTTACGGTATGATGGGCAGCGGTGGGGAGATTATCTACATAGTAGAACAACGCAACCAACACGTTCTCTTTTTCTTCCACTAACGCGGCATATTCTATTGCAGAATGAGATGAGATTGATAAATCTGCAGTAAGCGAAAATGTTTTTTATTGCTATCATTGCCATACCTAACGCGGAAAGCTCTTTTTTGTACTAAACACAGAGATGCTGCATTTGTTCACGTAATTTTGATAAGCGCATATTCACTTCCTGAATGCGTTCTCTGAGCTTCTTATAGTCCAATGGATATTGAGGATGTTCTTCATAATAATGAAGAACTTTTTCCACTTCGAACGATAGATCCTCGATTGCTTTTTGCTCTTCAATCATCACCGTAAGTTTTTTTTCAACTAATGACATTACATTCTTTCCTTTGATTGATGTGATTGATTTGACATTTGAAACCATTCTTGCAATTCGTGCCGCACATTTGGATGCGCAATTGCAATCAAAGCATCAGCTCGTTGGCGAAGCGTTTTCCCCTTAAGGGAAACAATTCCATATTCTGTAGCTACATAATGAATATCAGCCCGGGTTGTCACTACTCCGGCACCTTGTTTTAAGGTCGGAACGATTCTGGAATATTTTCCATTCTTCGTCATAGAAGGGATCGCTATAATAGCTTTCCCCCCCTTGGAGGCCGAAGCTCCTCGTACAAAATCCAACTGACCACCAAAACCGCTATAGATTTGGGTTCCAATTGAATCAGAACAGACTTGTCCACTCAGATCGATTTCAATTGCAGAATTGATGGAAACCATTTTATCGTTTTGAGAGATCAAAAATGGATTGTTTGTACCATCGGTCGGCAATAATTTTATTTCCTTATTGTGATTGACAAACTCATACAGTTCTTTTGAACCAAGAATAAATGTTGCAATAGAAACACCAGGGTGTACTGTTTTTCTTTTATTGGTAATAACTCCCTTGAGAATCATCTCCATCAATCCATCAGAGAACATTTCTGTGTGTACGCCAAGGTCTTTTTTACCATCCAATGCACTCATGATAGCATTGGGTATTCCACCAATACCAAGTTGTAACGTTGAACCATCTTCAATTAGCGGTGAAATTATTTGCGCAATCTTTTGTTCTATATCACCAATTTCTGGTTTTTCTAATTCACACAATGCTTCGGTATGCTCCACGATATAGTGAAGCTTTGAGATCGGTACTAATGATTCTCCATACGTAAACGGCATCTTATGATTGATCTGGGCAATAACTATTTTCCCTTTTTCAATTGCCGCTTTCGAGGCAGCACATTCTACTCCAAGACTGACGAAACCATCTTCGTTTGGAGGCGAAACCATTACATAGGCAACATCAAGCGGAATGATATCTTTATAAAAAAGGGAGGGTATTTCGCTTAAAAATACCGGTATATAATCTGCCGTATGAAGTTGTATTGCTTTTCTATCAGCTGCACCAACAAAGAAGGAAACATGTCGAAGATTTTTATGCTGAG
Organism: Bacteroidota bacterium; assembly: GCA_025355705.1. GTDB lineage: Bacteria > Bacteroidota > Ignavibacteria > UBA10030 > UBA8401 > UBA8401. Next base: position 1,914 of record JANXZD010000328.1, read on the forward strand.
TATCTTCATCGAACGGATCTTTACCCATCAAAAGTAAATGAAAAACCGAGACATCCATCAGCTCATTTTTTCTTTTTGCAAGAGAGGTTAAGAATGTTTTTGGTGATGCGGCGTTTCCACTGACGTAGACATTGTTTCCGGAACGAATCATTCGCGTAGCATCTTCTATACTAATCTGCTCAGTTCTAAAAGAATTTAATATTGGCAAAGATGATGCTGATTGTTCTTGTTCTAAGTTCGTTGATGAAAACATTTGTTAATCCATTCCTTCTTCAATGAAATCGACATTATCGTGAAACACTTATGATGATATAGGACATAAGTTTTGTTGACCATATTTCTTCTTTATTTCATCTTTGCTTAACGGCTGTTGAAGAACGGAATATCGATTTACGACCAATTTTGATTGATGGCTACTTATGCCCACTTTTTCTTCAAGTGTAACAAAGTGCAAAGATTGTACCGTATGAAACAGGCAAAATATTGATTTTTTTGGCAGATTTAGGGGGTTTTTATTTCAAAGGTGGGAAATCTAAACAATGTTTCTTATTCATGGGAGAAATAAAAAGTCCCACCGGAGTGGGACTTAAAGGAGGGAATTAATATTCCTGAGCCATTTCCCATTTCTCTGGCGAACGCCACAGTTGGGAAAGCAACATATCTCGCATTAACATGAATTCTTTTGGTAATCTATCGTACAATTTAATGAATAGCTCTTCATGTGAAAGAATTTCTTTTTTCCATAATTCTTTATCGACCGCCATCAATTCATAAAATTGTTCCTGCGAAATATCATGCCATCCGGTAAAATCCATATCCTCATAACGCGGCATCCAACCGATTGGGCTTTCAATTGCAAATGTTTTTCCATGAACTCTCTCAACAACCCATTTCAGCACACGCATATTGTCACCAAAGCCAGGCCATAAAAAATTTCCTTCTTCATCTTTTCTGAACCAGTTTACATTAAAAATGCGAGGCGGATTATAGACTTCCCTTCCGATCTGTAGCCAATGATTGAAATAATCAGCCATATGATATCCGCAGAATGGCAGCATTGCAAACGGATCGCGGCGAACTTCACCAATGGCGCCAGCTGCAGCTGCTGTTGTTTCCGATCCCATAGTGGCAGCCATATACACTCCAAAATTCCAATTGATTGCTTGAGTGATCAATGGAATTGTCGTGCTGCGTCTTCCGCCAAAAATAAATGCACTGATTGGAACACCTTCCGGGTTCTCCCAATCCTTATCGATTGATGGACATTGATTTGCTGGTGCAGTAAATCGTGCATTCGGATGCGCTGCCTTTTTACCATTGTGTGGTGTCCATGGATCTCCCTGCCAGTCAGTCAATTTTGCCGGAGGAGTTTTTGTCATTCCTTCCCACCACACATCGCCATCCTCTGTCAATGCAACATTAGTGAAAATGGTATTTTTTGTAATCGCTGCCATCGCATTTTGATTCGTTTTCTCCGATGTACCGGGAGCAACTCCAAAATATCCGGCTTCAGGATTAATTGCATACAACCTTCCATCCTGTCCCGGTTTGATCCACGCAATGTCATCACCAACAGTTGTGACTTTCCACCCAGCAAAAGATTTGGGCGGAATTAGCATTGCAAAATTTGTTTTCCCACAGGCGCTCGGAAAAGCTGCTGCTACATATGTTTTTTCTCCTGCCGGACTTTCAACACCGAGAATCAACATATGTTCTGCAAGCCATCCTTCGTCACGAGCCATTGATGATGCAATTCGCAATGCAAAACATTTTTTCCCAAGCAACGCATTTCCGCCATAGCCGCTTCCGAATGACCATATGCTTCTTTCTTCAGGGAAATGCACAATATATTTTTGCTCTTTATTACACGGCCATGCAACATCTTTTTGACCTTCACTTAACGGCATACCGACAGAATGTATACATGGAACAAATTCACCATGATCACCAAGCACATCATACACAGCTTTCCCCATTCGCGTCATGATCCGCATGTTCGTTACAACATACGGTGAATCCGATATCTCAACACCAATATGAGCGATCTTCGAACCAAGAGGTCCCATACTGAACGGAATGATATACATTGTTCTGCCGCGCATACAACCATTGAATAATTTATTCAAGGTTGTTTTCATCTCTTTCGGATCCACCCAGTTATTCGTTGGACCGGCATCTGCACGACGTTTACTGCAAATGAATGTCCTGTCCTCAACACGAGCAACATCAGACGTATCCGAAAGTGCTAGATAACTATTTGGCCGCTTTTCAGGGTTGAGTTTTTTGAATGTCCCACTTTTCACCATCACGTCGCACAATTCATTATATTCTTTTTCAGAACCATCGCACCAATAAACGGAATCTGGTTTTGTAAGCGCAGCAATTTCTTTGACCCATTGTATTAATCGTTCATTCTTTACGTATGTCGGAATTTCCATTATTGCCTCTTAAAGTGAGAGTGAATAAATTTTTTTTCTGACATTTTTCAATACATTCCATAAGCATCTATCTGTATATGAAAAACGGAATTTATATTATTTCAGAGGAATCCCTAATTCCTCAAATTTTCGGTACAATGTTGAAAGGCTCAAACCTAAATCTTTTGCGACTCTATCTTTATCACCATTGTGGTGTTTCAATTTCTGTTCAATATAACGACGTTCAAACATGTGTACAGCATCTTTTAATGACTGAGAAGAATAATCTATCACCGAAAGTTGAGCACTTGCCTGCAACTCTTCAGGAAGATGTTGAACATCGATCATTTCTGCCTCACAGAAAATCATCGCACGTTCTACATTATTTTGCAGCTCCCTGATCTGTCCTTTCCATTGGTGATTGACAAGCGCACTCATTGCCTGATTGGAAATACCTTTGATCGGTTTTCCCATTTCACTGCGAAATTTCGTGATGAATGAATTCACCAATAATGGAATATCTTCAGATCTTTCACTTAATTCCGGAAGATGAATTTCAACGACATTGAGTCGATAGAATAGATCTTCACGAAACTTTCCTTTTGCAATTTCCTCTTTAAGATTTCTATTGGTTGCGGCTATAATTCGAACATTGACATTGATTGAATCATTACTGCCTACAGGAGTGATCTCACGCTGTTCTAATGCGCGCAGCAATTTTGGTTGAAGGTGAAGCGGCATCTCACTTATTTCATCCAACAACAATGTCCCTCCCTCGGCAGCTTTTAAAACACCGTCTTTATCATTGGTCGCACCGGTAAATGAGCCTTTTTTATGACCAAATAATTCACTTTCGAATAAAGTCTCGACAATTGCCCCGCAATTAATTGCCATAAAGCGTTTATTATTCCTACGGCTATGTGTATGAATTGCTCGTGCAACAAGTTCTTTTCCCGTTCCGCTCTTTCCGGTGATCAATACCGTTCCTTCTGTCGGTGCAACCTTTTGAATATCCGCAAAGATCTTTTTCATCGCCTCGCTTTGCCCAATGATAGAAGAAAAATCAAATTTTCTATTCACTTCCTGACGAAGCAATGTATTTTCAAGAACAAGTTCTTTGTAGTCGAACAGCTTTTTTATTCGAAAGATAAGATCGTCAAACTCGATCGGCTTAAGAAGATAATCATACGCACCCTTTCGAATTGCGGCAATAGCGGTTTCAACTGAAGCATAGGCTGTGATAATGATGACAAAAGTCTGAGGAAAACGTTCCGATATTTTTTCCAAAAGTTCCGGACCTCGGAGTTCCGGCATTTCGATATCGGTGATCACCAGATCGAACGGACCTTCGTTCAATATTTTAAGAGCAACTGCTCCATTCTCTGCTTTACGAACATAGTATCCTTCTTTTTCGAGAACGAAACTTATAGAATCACGAATGATCTCTTCATCATCAACAACCAAGATCTTTTTTTTCATTTATGCTCCTTTGACCGGTAGTCGTACAGTAAACGTTGTGCTTTTCCCTTCTTCACTTTCCACAAAAATATCCCCCCCAAAATTTCTGACAATTCCCAAGCTAACCCAAAGACCAAGACCTGTTCCCTTACCGACCTCTTTTGTCGTAAAGAATGGGTCAAATAATTTTCCAATGTTCTTTTCGGAAATTCCAGAACCATTATCCTTGAATACAGCCTCAATACACTCACCACGTAATGCACTGGAAACAAAAATATGCCCTCTCTTTCCTTCGCACGCGTCAACAGCATTCATAAGAATATTCAAATATACCTGTAGTAATTGATCCGGTACTGCGTGGATCATTGCCAGATTCTCTTCGAGGGCGACGTCAAATACGGTCGCGCGGGATTTTTTTCCATATTGAACAATATTAAGCGCTTCCCGAATAATCAAATTGACACTGACATCTTTAATATCGTGGGTAGACGGTCTTGAAAAATCAACCAACTCTCGCAAAATCTTTGATATACGATTGATCTGATTCTTCGCTAATTCAAGTTTTTCTTGAACAAAGTCGTCACTGGATTGTCTTTGCACCAATTGAACAAGAGAAGAAATCGAAGTCAAGGGATTGCCAACTTCATGCGCAATACCAGCAGCAAGCGTTCCAAATGTTTCCATCTTTTGAGAACGCACCACTTGACGTTCGAGAATTTTTTGCTCCGTAATATCTCGATGAGCGCCTAAATATCCTATCACTTTTTTTTGTTCATCCACAATTGGAGAAATAACCAGTTCCGTATGAAATAATTCACCGGATTTTCGTTTGTTCTGTATCTGACCTACCCATTGCTGACCGGTAAGAATCTTTGCCCAAACTTTTTTCCAAAAATCTTTTCCATGTTTTCCACTGTTCAATACACTCGGGTTATTTCCGATCAATTCTTCTCGTGTATAGCCGCTAATATTCACATATGCAGGATTAGCATATATAATTTTCCCTTCCGGATTTGTAATCTGAATAGGATTCGCTGTTTGGTGAATGACCTCCGAGAACCGCAGAAGGTCTAATTCCTTTTCATGCTGCACCGTGATATCTTTTACCACAACAAGAAAAGCTATTTTTACTTCGGAATTTAAACGCGTTATATTGACTTCCGCAAATAATTGATCTTTAGCCGTAAAGAAGAAATCCGTTCTAAATTTAACTGGCTTGTCTTGCAGTGATTTTTTGAACCTGACTTTACTTTCTGTATCAAAACAATCCACCAAATTTTTATGGGAGAAATTCCTCTGTTCGACTTTTAAATTTATATCAATGATATCTGCGGTCTCATCTACTAAAAATACAAAATCCTGCAGTAGATTAAAGACTTGTTTGTACGTTTCGAGTGTGATTGTCATCGGTTATGGTTTGTAAACTCAAATTACAACAATTTTCCTCTGATTTCAATGAGTGTTTTTGCTATATTCATTGCATATGGAGCATACAAAAATTAATAATAGCCTTTTTTCTCGGTTATCCTTCATAATTGTAAGCGCGCTACTCTTTCGTTTGGCTATCACGATATTCTTCGCTCCACCGTTATTGAAAGATGAAAAAGATTATTTTGCAATTGCACAATCACTCTATCATGGCAACGGATTCAGTGTAGATGGTACACTAACCGCTTATCGCGCACCTTTTTATCCTGCATTTGTTGCTATAGTATTTACCGCATTCGGCGAGTCAGTCATTCCGGTTAGGATAATACAGGCATTTGCAGATACGCTAACGTGTATATTTTTGTTTTTTCTCTGTAAACGTTTCTTCACGACAACTACCGCTTATCTTGCCGCAACAATATATTGCTTCTTTCCGGGGAATGCGCTCTATGTTTCCCTGCTTATGTCTGAAATTTTGTTTACAACCCTAGTATTTTTTGTCATCCTACTCTATTCAAGACGAAATTTTGAGCATTCATTGTTAACAAAAATATTACTGGGGGTAATTTTCGCCATACTCACTTTGATACGACAAAATGCAGCAATACTTCTTTTTGCTTTTATTGTTTGGGAATCGATCCGTTTCAGATATTGGGAAACAGTTTGGAAACGAAATATTATCATCGTGTTTAGTTTTATGTTATTTCTGTTTCCATGGATGATCAGAAATAAAGTGGAATTCAACCATTTTTCCTTAACCAGCAACGGCGGGGTAAATTTTTGGATAGGGAATAATCAAACTGCGAACGGTTCTTTCAAATATTATAAAGAGAACAATCCAATCGAAAAAATAACGGGAGAATTTGAACGATCTACGGTTGGATATAAAGAAGGGGTGGATTTCATTATTCATCATCCTATGGAAGAAGTAAAACTTTTATTCTTAAAATTTGCTCATCTATTTGAACCAGATTTTTCTTTAATGCAATCTTTGCAGTATAAACCAGAATGGGAATCTTATCAAAGAAGCATTCTTGTCTATCGAGAGTTGTCACCGTTTATTCTAACGGTGTTACATTTCTTTACCGTAGTGGTTGTTATCACAGGATTGTGGAGTTTGATTTTCGCAAGCGATTCAAAATATCAATACCTACTCCTCCTAAGACTTATCATTGTCTTTTGGGTATGCAGTCATTTAATTTTTTTCGGCGTTGCGCGGTTTCGCCTTCCAATAATGCCGTTGTTTATCGTTATGACTGCATATTCAGTTGAAGTATGGAAAGCAAAGTTATACTCGGTGACAAAACCTAAAACTATAGTATTTTTATTTTTAATAGTATTGTTATTTGCAAGTTGGGTTTCGACCTTCACAATTCTTTATTTTCAATAAAAAAGTCAACTCTCGATTACAAGTGTTATTTCCGTAGTAGCATTTTTTAATCTTTAAATTTTTTGATCCAAACTAGATAGTTCGTTTTTTATGAAATCGGCATTCTACTGACCAAGGGTATCTCACATTTTCGTTGTCCGTAAATACTCTGACATTCTTATTGCCATTTAACACCTTTTTTTTCAACATATTTCTCTTTGTTTATC
>JANXZD010000330.1 GCA_025355705.1 Bacteroidota bacterium
TATATTTGGATGAAATCAATCAATAAAGGGAAACGATGTTAAAGTTTTTTAGTAATTTATTCGGCAGTAAAAAAGAAAAAGATGTCAGTTCGTTACAACCTCTTGTCGTTGAGATCAATGAACAATTTGCTCTGTTACAATCATTGAGCGATGATGAACTTCGTGCTAAGACGCAGGAATTCAAGGGTCGGATTACTGAAGCTGTTAAAGAGATAAAAGACCAGATTGCAGAGATCCAAGAACAATTAAAAACTGAAAACGACGAAACGAAACGAGAAGATTTATATTCTTCGATCGACAGTTTGGAAAAAGAAGAACTTGAGACGATCAAAGAAACTCTAGAAGAACTTCTTCCTGAAGCGTTTGCCGTGGTAAAAGAAACGTGCCGTCGTCTTGTAGGTCAAGAATTTGATGTCGTCGGATATAAATTGAAATGGGAAATGGTTCCGTATGATGTGCAATTGATGGGCGGGATCGTTCTTCATCATGGGAAAATTTCCGAGATGGCAACCGGTGAAGGAAAAACGTTGGTTGCCGTTGCTCCAATGTATCTGAATGCATTGGCCGGAAGAGGTGTCCATTTGGTAACGGTCAATGATTATCTGGCAAGACGTGACAGTGAATGGATGGGAAAAGTATTTCAATTCCATGGGATGTCGGTTGGCTGCATTGTTACGAACCAAAATCCCTTTATCCGCCGCGAGCAATATAATTGCGACATTACCTACGGAACAAATAACGAGTTTGGTTTCGATTATTTACGTGACAATATGGTGCATACGTCCGACGAGATGGTGCAGCGCGGCCACTATTACGCAATTGTTGATGAAGTTGATTCGGTATTGATCGATGAAGCTCGAACACCGCTTATCATCAGCGGACCGGTAGAAGTGGACGACCATAAATTCAACGAAATGAAGCCGCGTTTAGAACGGTTGGTGAGCACGCAGAAGAATTTGGTTGCACGAATTACTGCCGAAGCCGAGAAATTATTCAACGACGGAAAAACGGAAGAAGCGGGAATTCTTTTTTTCCGAGCACATCGCGGAGATCCAAAGAATAATAAATTGACGAAATTATTCTCTGAAGGCGCTCAAAAAAAATTGATGCTCCAGACGGAGTCTGTATACATTGCTGAACAGAATAAACGTCTTCATGAGATCGATGATGAACTGTATTATTCGATCGATGAAAGGAATCATACGATCGATCTTACGGATAAGGGACGAGAGTTTCTGGCGAGCGGGGGAGATAAAGATATGTTCATCCTTCCGGATGTTGGAACGGAGATGAGCTATGTAGAGAATGATTCTGCACTTTCCTATGAACAAAAACAACTCAAGAAAGATGAGATCAATAAGTTGTATGCAGAACGCAGTGATCGCGTACATACTATCCGTCAATTACTGCGAGCATATTCGCTGTATGAAAAGGATGTAGAGTATGTTATCAGTGATGATGGTAAGATCCAAATTGTTGATGAATTCACCGGGCGCGTTCTCCATGGACGTCGATATTCGGATGGTTTGCATCAGGCGATTGAAGCGAAAGAGGGTGTTCATGTTGAACGTGATACGCAAACGCTTGCAACAGTAACATTGCAAAATTATTTCCGGTTGTATAAAAAATTAGCAGGAATGACGGGAACTGCCGAAACGGAAGCAGCAGAGTTCTTTGATATTTATAAACTTGATGTTGTCGTCATTCCAACGAACCAAAAAATTATTCGTGAGGACTTGAACGATTTAGTCTACAGAACAAAACGTGAAAAGTATAATGCACTGCTAACGCAGATCAAAGAACTTCGCGAGAAAAAGCAGCCGGTGCTTGTCGGAACAACGAGCGTTGAAGTTTCAGAAACGCTCAGCAGAATGATGACGCGTGAAAAAATTCCGCATAATGTGTTGAATGCAAAACAGCATCAACGTGAAGCGGAAATTGTTTCGAATGCCGGTTTACCCGGTGCAGTGACTATTGCAACGAATATGGCCGGACGCGGAACGGATATTAAACTTGGACCTGGTGTTCGTGAAGTGGGTGGTTTATCTATCATCGGTACAGAACGACATGAGGCGCGGCGCATTGATCGACAGCTTCGAGGTCGTGCCGGCCGCCAAGGTGATCCTGGAATGACGAAATTTTTTCTGTCATTGGAAGATGATCTTATGCGGTTGTTCGGAAGCGATCGGATCGCATCCATTATGACAAAAATGGGGGCTGAAGAAGGGGAAGTGATCGAACATTCGATGATCACGCGAATGATAGAACGCGCACAAAAGAAAGTTGAAGAGAACAACTTCGGCATACGTAAACGGCTATTGGAATACGATAACGTTATGAATCAGCAACGCGAAGTTGTCTATTCAAAACGACGCCATGCACTTCTTGGTGAGTATCTGGATGATGATATTCACGAAATGTTGATCGATTATGTTGATGATATCGTCGATCGGCATTATGAGCCGGCCACATTAGATGAAATGCGCGATGAACTTCGTTCCAATTTGCTCATTGACCTTCAATTGACCCCGAAAGATTTTCAAACGCTCGGAGCTGCCGGAGTAAAAACAAAAGTGATCGAAACTGCTCAGGAATTTTTAAAACGAAAACGAGAGTCAGTTGGGAATGAAGCGATGAACTTTATTCAAAAAGTTTCACTGCTTCAAATCATAGATATTCGGTGGAAAGAACATCTTCGTGAAATGGATGATCTTAAAGAAGGGATCTATTTGAGAGCATACGGTCAAAAAGATCCGGTATTGGAATACAAGTCTGAAGCCTATAAGATGTTTGTGGAACTGCTGGGCTTGATCAACCGTGAAGCATTGAATATGGTTTTTAAGCTTTTTCCGGAAAATCAACAGCAGATCGAAGCACAGCAGCAGCGTCGCGGACTCAACCGTGAACGATTGACGTTAACGCATAATGCCTCAACCGGTATGGGTCTACAAGGCGGGATCGATCCGGAAGATGGCGAAACAAAACAACAGCAAGCTCCAAAGGTGCAGCAAATAATTTCGGCAGACAAGGTCGGTCGAAACGATCCTTGTCCTTGCGGCAGCGGGAAAAAATATAAGAATTGTCACGGAAAAAACTTATAAATAGTGATTAACAATCGCCCCATTCGCAATGGGGCGATTCTGTTTTTTGACAAAATTTTTTCCACTCTCACTGGAAAATAGTGCCACTTTTTTAGAATGATTGCAATGTATGTTTAAATCCTTATCCACAAAAAACCGATTAGTGTTAAGTCTTCTTATCGTACTCTTTGTCGCAGCGACATTGTTTTCACTGAACCAATTCTTCCTGTATACGCCGGACAGTGCTCGATATGTTGCGTGGGCCAATTCCCTTTCACAGTTCAACGGATTTACTGACAATACAGCACCTGAAGCCAAACGATATATGGTGCATTCTCCATTGTATTCATTGCTCCTTGCACCAATAGCGTATGTTTTTCCGGGTGATATCATCATGCTTAAAGTGATGAACATTATGCTCTCGGCGGTGACCGCTATATTTCTTTTCGTTCTGTTGCAGAAAAAAAATGATGCCGTCACTCCGCTGTTGATCGTTGCACTGTTTATCGTCCATCCAATGGTGCATATCTTATCAACACAAATTTTGACCGAAGTATTATTTGGTTGTGGTTTGATAGTTCTGTTATATTCTCTTCAAAACGAATTGCAGGATAATCCCTCCCGAATGAATTTTATTCTTATGTTATTTTCACTACTGGTGTGTGTCTTCTCGCGCGAGGTTGGAGTTCTATGCGTGCCGATAGTTCTTTTTTTCTATATACTCAGAAAAAAACATACAAAAGCAATTCTTGTATTCTTTATTCCACTGATATTGTATGGAGTATGGTTTATTAGGAATGAAATATACTATGCGAATGTTGAACAAGCGGATTTTAAAAATTCGTTGATATTTTTCAGCAATACGATGACATCAT
>JANXZD010000348.1 GCA_025355705.1 Bacteroidota bacterium
AGACCGGTGATATCTGGAGAAGTATTTTCTCCCTGAAGAGATGTTTTTTGTTCAAACAATGAATCAAGCCGCTGAATGAATTTTTCTTTTCCTCCGATCAGTCGGATCAGTCCCGCAACATCCTGAGGAACATACCACGAATATTGCCAGGCATTCCCCTCAGTATAATCATCCATGCGATGAGCGACACTTAAGGGATCAAATGGAGTTCTCCATTCTCCGCTTGATAATTTCCCTCTCATAAATAATGAGGAAGAATCAAACAGATTCCTGAAAAATGTTGAACGATGAAGAAATTGAATATAATCGGATTCTTTTCCCAATGATTTTGCCATTTGCGCTATGCACCAATCATCGTAACAATATTCAAGGGTTTTTGATACAGATTCCACTTCCAGATCGGAAGGAATATATTCATAGTGGCGGTACCATTTTAATCCCGATCGATCGCTCATCGCGCTTTGTTTCATTGCAGAAAATGCTTCTTCTGCATCGAACCCGTGAAAGCCTTTTAAATACGCATCTGCGATCACCGGAATTGAATGATATCCGATCATACACATTGTTTCATTCGCATGAAAATTCCAAACCGGCAAGTATCCATGTTCACGTTTGAACGCCAACATTGAATTGACAAAATCATTCACCCGCTCAGGTTGCAGAATGGTGAAGAGCGGATGAGAGGCGCGAAAGGTATCCCAAAGAGAAAATAATGTGTAATTCGTAAAACCCTTTCCAATACAAATGGAGTCGTTGCCACCTCGATATTGGCCATCAACATCATTGTAAATGATTGGAGCAAGCATGGTGTGGTACAGGGATGTATAAAATACCGTCTTACGATTTTGATCTGCAGTAGACACTGTAATCGTTGCGAGCTGTTTTTCCCAAGCACTATGTGCGTCATTTCTAATCGAATCAAAATTCCAGTACGGAATCTCATGATCAAGATTCTTTACAGCTCCTTCAACACTTACCCCAGATATTCCCACTTTAACCAGTATTTGCTCATTGCTGTTTGTGATAAATTCAAGCACTGCCTTTGATCCCTTTTCCGTGATAGATTTTTTTTTATCGACTAGAAGAGAATCATTTCCTAAAAGAATATTTTGGGGAGGTTTTGAAAATCGTGTAGCAAAATATATCCGTTGATTTGGAGCCCATCCTTTTGAAAAACGATATCCGGTAATTAATGTTGGATTAACGATCGTGATGTTTGTTTCCGTAGGAGAATCCCAGTTCAAATGATGACCGAGATCGACAATGATTTTAGAATTTTTGCTTTTCGGGAACGTATATCGATGAAATCCAACTCTCGTCGTCGTTGTCAATTCTGCCAGAATGTTCGATGATTGAAGTGTTACCCGATAATATCCTGGTTCAGCTGATTCATCCTTGTGAAAAAATTTTGAAGAATACTTTGCTTTCGGATCGACAAGTATTGTCGGCATTAACAGGATATCGCAAAGATCACCAATACCGGTACCGCTAAAATGTGTGTGACTGAATCCTTTTATCGTGGAATCAGAATAATGATATCCCGAAGTCCAATCCCATCCTTCCGTTCCATTATCTGGACTTAATTGCACCATTCCAAAAGGGACTGTTGCCCCCGGATATACATGTCCGTGATGGTCTGTTCCGATAAATGGATTCACATATTTTGATAATTGTTCTTGCGAACAAAGTATTGAGGTAACGATGATGGTAAACAATAAAAAATATTTCATAACAACATCACAGATTTGTTTTTAAAATATGAGGTTTTTCATTCGAAATTTTTATGATTAATTCCCCAAAAAGAGTGTTTGCCCACGCGAACCATTTTCTTGTATATTTCATTGGATCATCTTTATGGAATGATTCATGCATAAATCCGGTTCCAGCATGAGTACTTTTCAACATTCTTAAGCATGACCGAATTTCATCATCATCGTTGCTGGTCAAAGCTCGCATCGTAATGCTCATTGGCCAGATCATATCCATTCCAACATGCGGTCCGCCAATCCCCTCTGCCGCACTTCCTGAAAAGAAATATGGATTATCGCCGTTCAATAAAAACTTTCTTGTGTTTTGATAGATTGGATCATTCAATGAACAGGCACCGAGGTACGGCATCGCTATAAGACTTGGAATATTCGCATCATCGATAAAGAGGACATTATTGAATCCGTCAATTTCAAAAGCAAATATATTCCCATATTTTTTGGTTTCATGAATTGCATGGTTCTTTAATACAGACTCAATTTCATCGGCAAGAGTCGAACAATCGGTTGCCAACGTAGTATCGTCAACAACGTCACGCAGAATCTCGGATACTTGACGAAGAGAAGTAACGGCAAAATAGTTTGATGGAATAAGAAACGGATAGAGACAAGAATCATCGGATGGTCTAAATATTGAATGAATCAAGCCAATCTTTCGGGTTGGATTTCCATAGCCACCCATTGGCACGGTATCCGAAGCGACCGGTGTCTCCCGTTGAAATTTATATGGACCGTTTCCATTTTTTCTCTGCTGCTCACGAAATGTTTTCAACACAAGCAACATCGCCTGTTTCCATTCAGCATCAAATACTGATGTATCATCTGAAGCTTTCCAGTATCCGTACGCAAGTCGAATCGGATAGCAAAGCGAATCGATCTCCCATTTTCGCTCATGTAATTCCTTTTTCATGTCGGTCAAATCTTTTTCCCAGTAACTTCCCTCTTTATTCTTATTAAACGCATTAGCATACGGATCGATGGTGATACAATACGATTGACGATGGATCACTCCGGCAATCAACTGCTGTAGTTTTTTATCATTTTTTGTTAATGGAAGATAGGGCCAAACCTGAGCAGATGAATCCCGCAACCACATAGCATGGATATCCCCCGTGATAACAAACGTATCCGGCTTTCCATTCCGTTCTCCGACTTCAACGGTTGTATCCAGCGTATTCGGGAAACAGTTTCCAAACAACCAACGCAATTCTTCATCATTTATAATCTGCTGAACTGATGTGATTGTCGATTCAACTGCGTCACTAACAAATTTTCTATTTTTCAGTATTGGACGTTGAGATTCAAATCGGTTTGTGGCGAACAGTATATTTGAAGAGTTCATTCCTGCGGCAAGACCGGTAATTGTTGCGGAAGTGATTTTAATCGCAGTTCGACGTGTCAGCATAAAATAGGTACTCCATAAATTACGATAATCAAATTGATTATTGGAATATGTGCATTAGATTGAAATCTATATACGCATTTTTCCAGAAAGATACATTCCGCCAATAGGATTTACAAATTGTAATCGAGTTCCTCATTATTGGATCGGTCATTGTCCTGATTATGGAATCCGAACTATTCTTTCCTACTCCGATGTCAGAACTGAATTTCCCATACGTCAGACTATTTCTGCAAATATTGTATCGACCGCACAATAAAAAATAAATATAATCACACTCGTTAATTGAACACCGATTGGGAATATTAATAACGGAAGACTTTTATCAATTAAACATTATTACATAAGCTTAAAACAAGTAAAGACGATGTTTGCCGTTCTTGCAAATTAAACTTTTTATGACATCATACGTCTAATATTTATACATAACAATAAGTGTGGAGGGTATATGATAAACAAAATATTTGGTTTGGTGTTTTTTGCGGTGTCACTTAGTCTTATCGGGTGTTCTTCTGAACAGTATGCACAAAATAACAGAGACCATTTTTTGAAACGAGACACATCAAAAATGATGTCACAACAAGATATTATCAATTTGTCGAAGTCTGGGGTTAGTGACAGTCTCATTATTTCAATGTTGGATGCAACTGATACGTGGTTTCAATTGAAGCCGCAAAATGTTGTTAATCTGAAAAACGCAGGGGTGAGTGAGAATGTGATCAAGGCTATGATGGAACAACCCGCCCAAATGAACAATCCTACCGTTGAACGGTATTATGTCTATCCACCTTACTGGTATGGAGGATTTTATCCTTACTGGTATTCTCCAAGGATTTCGGTAAGATTAGGATTCCACTCAATCCATCATCGACGGTTTCGATAGTAGTCATCGAATAAAACTCCTATAACATCACAAATAGCCTTTGTTGAAAGGCTATTTGTATTTTCTATAAAACTCCCCGGCGCAAGCGTTGAGGAATTCTTTCGATTAACAGTAATATGAAATCGATTTACAATATAGAAATAATATAATTTTGGTTGAACCTGTTGCACTTTATGATCCACTGATGGCAATCGAAGAAAGAGATCAACAGATGGAACCCCATATTCGGGATTATTCTTTATTGTTTTTTTTCGCTGCTCTCAATATTATTTAGAATTTTCATAATGAGTTCATTCTGGTGTTCCAAATGTAAAAGAATAACTTCAATCTCTTTCTCTGCTCTTACATTCACTTCAAAATCTGATTCTGCTCTTTTTTCAGCATGTCTGCCTTGAAGATTTTGGCCAATCATAATTAACGGCATCAAAAATATTTGGACCATGTTTGAAATAAATAACCACAAAACAAATGCGGGAAACGGATCAAACCGAAATTCTTTTGGAGCAATAGTATTCCATCCTAACCATAAGACTGTCCATCCAAAGATTATCAGAAAAAAACCTACAGAACCGACTTGGTCTGTAACTTTGACAGCTATCTTTTCTAATTTGGTTAAACTTTCCTTATGCCTTATATTTACATTATGAATTGGTTTCCGAACGCTTTTCATTTCTTCGTGTGCTTTTCGTAGCTTTATTTGCTCCATGTATCCTCCGATTCAAAATTATTCCATGATTTCAATATTCTTCATATTTTCTCGTGCGAATGCATCTTTCTGTACTCTCAATTTATTTTTCTTCAATTAACCCAGAAAAATCACTGGCTATAGCAAAAGCGTGTGATGGTTTGCTGCGTTGAAAGAGTTCTTGCAAAAAAAATTCGCATGAATTACTGGGTGTGATTTTAAAATTGTTGGTTACTCTCCTCCAATGTGAAGGAACAAATATATCTCGCGTTGTTTCAAAACAATTCAACCCTGCGTTAAAAGATTCAACGGCCGCATTATTTTACTTTATTGGAGAATAATTTTCTTAGAATCAACCGAGTATGCTGCAAAATACCCTAACGATCCATTGCTGAGATTCGTATTTGGGTTTGCAGGTGATAATGACGTTGGGCTTCGATCGGAAGATCGTATTGCTTGCAGAGTTTTGTAAAATTCATACGTCGCCTGGTCAACAGATAAAAGGTCTACTGTTATCGTATCACCAATATTTACAGTTCTTCGTTCTCCACTGCGGATTCTTATACTTATTCTTTCAGTAATTTCATTTCCATTAGCAAGTTTGTCGTTATACAAAAAAGTTCTTGCCCCCTGGATAGAATCCGGTGGCAGAGAATTTACCCGCGGTCGTATTCGATAATAATTCCCGCTTTCCTGCGGATCTTTAAATAGCACATAAATATCATACCCGATATCACCGTCACGTTCGTGAACAGGTTTTACATACAAAGAATCAATCGTTACTTTTTTAGGCATATATGAAATTGCGCTATATACTTCCGATTCCGAAACGACTTTCAACGTATAGCGTCTGCCCGTAACGCCTTTTAACGTAGCCGACTGATAATTTCCACTCCGGATTTCTTTGAGTGTGTCACTGTTTCCAAGATCATCAGTAATTGTCACTAACGCATGAGAAACGGGGGGAACATTAACGCTTGATACAAAATAAGTTCCTGTCTTGCTGATAACAACAGAAGCGGTGTCTAATTGGTCTGTAAGATTTCCCTCGATGACAATATGTGGAGCTGCTGCGTTAAGATCAATTGAAACAATTTTTTGACAGGAAACTGCAAATACAAGAAGTGGTATAAAAAAGAATTCCTTGTTTCGCCAGATATTCAATATTATTGTTTTCATAATAATTTAAAAATTAAAATTGTATGTAAGGGACGGAATGATCGGGAATATTGTTGTCTGGACCGCTTCAGTTTTTGTCGGATCATTTATGTTTTGCCTGAACGCAATTGAATACGGATTCCATCTATCGTATGCATTATAAATAGAGAAATTCAAGTTGGATTTTTCACTAAAGCTATAGGTTGCAGAAAGATCTAATCGATGATAAGCCGGCATCCGATATCCATTTCGTTCTGTATAATATGGAACTAAGCGTCCATCAATAAAATAATTTCCGCTGGGAAATGTAACTGCATTTCCGGTGTAATAGACCCATGTTGCAGAAAATTTCCATTGACTGTCATAATCATACATAGCAACAATAGAAATATCGTGCGTTCGATCTTGTCGTGCCGGGAAAGGATTTCCATTATTGATCTTATCGAATTGTTCTTCAGTTTTAGACCATGTGTAACCGACCCAGCCGGTGAACTGTCCGAACCGCTTCTTCACTAAAAATTCTACACCATAACTCCACCCTTTTCCGTACGATAACAATGATTCTACATTAGGATTAAGTTGAAGGTCTGCGCCATTTTTATAGTCGATGATATTCTGCATGTTTTTATAATAAAGCTCAACAGAGGTTTCAAATTCATTCTCCTCAAAATTTCTAAAATATCCCAGCGCAATTTGATCGGCATATTGCGGTTTCACATTATTAGAACTTGGCACCCACAGATCGCTCGGATTAGTTGTTGTGGAATTGGAAAGAAGATGCAGGAACTGAGCCGTGCGTGTGAACGATACTTTAATAGAACTTTCCTCATCAACTGAAATGTTTGCAGAAATACGCGGTTCAAGCGATGTAAACGTTTTGATATTTTTTCCCGAACTATGCACCGTAGAATCTATCACATCGCCATTCACATCGTACGTATAGGCTGTGCCCGGACCCAGTTGAGTGAATGCTGCCAATCTCAATCCGTAATTGATCTTCAACCCTGTTCCAACTTCAATTTCGTGAGAAAGGTAAGCAGCATTTTCCAGCGCATACTTATGTTCAACTGATTGCGCATTGCTTGGACTTGAAGAAGCAGATGTTAGTGTCCCGGGAATGAACGTGTGATAAATTGAATTCAGACCAAATAGCAGGGTATTCTCAGAATTCATAAAATATTCAAAATCCATTTTCCCATTTATATCTTGTATCCCCGAATTGATCGTAAATTGACTTGTTCCGGTTCCTAAAGTATTTGTGTATTCATAATTACTATAGATGAACGAGGTATTCGCGAAAAATTTATCGCCATAGATATGATTCCATCGAGCAGTTGCCGTTGCGTTACCCCAATTAAAGCCAAAAACATTTGGATAGTTAAAATTATCCCTTCCAAAATATCCCGATAAAAACACGCGGTCTTTTTCACCAAGAGCATAATTTGCTTTCATGTTCAGATCATAAAAATAGATGCTTGTCTTATTGATCGTTGTATCGCTGGAAAGTTTTAAAAACACATCAGCGTATGTTCTTCGCATGGAAACAATAAACGATCCCTCATCCTTTACTATTGGTCCTTGCACTGTCAATCGTGATGAAATTAAACCTATACCTCCTTTCATACCAAATTCTTTCATATTTCCATCATCAGTTTTTATATCAAGAACTGAAGAAAGTCTGCCTCCATATTCTGCGGGAATTCCACCCGTTATGACGGTAACATCTTTTATTGCATCGGAATTAAAGACGGAAAGAAATCCGAGTGCGTGGGAAGAATTATAAACAGGAGCTTCATCCAACACGATCAAGTTTTGATCAGTCCGTCCACCTCGCGCATAAAAACCGGTATTCCCTTCGCCGGCAGATTTTATTCCAGGCAATAGTTGAATTGTTTTGAGAATATCTTTTTCCCCTAATAATACTGGGATCGATTGCAGATCATGAATTTGCAGTTTGCTTGCACTCATCTCGGTTGAGCTAACATTAATATTTGTTCTCTCACCAGTAATGACTACTTCGCGTACTTTAATCGGTTCCGGTGTAAGTTCAATATTCATTTTCTGATTTCTATCAACCAGGATTGTGTCCATTTGTGTCTTATATCCAAGAAATTGTGCTTGAACAATATATGTTCCTTCAAGAAGCGTCAGAGAATAAAAACCGTACGCATTCGAAACCGCTCCAATAGGTTTCACACCTTTTGTCGAAATAATTGCACCAATAAGTGCTTCACCATTTTCTTTATTTTTAATAATTCCACTTATGGTAAATTTATCTGCGGCAACAGAATGTCTTTGCGGAATAATCATTGATAAAATCAACAACAAGAAACCCAATTTATTTATTTTCATAAAATGCTGCTTAGGAAAACACACGAAGCGATGTTCCGGTAATCGTGGTATTATATTTTCTCAATGGACTATTCGCCGGACCAGCCGTCCTTGCACCAGTGGTTGAAAAGCTTGAACCGTGGGCAGAACAATAGAATTGGTTTCCGGTAAATTGTACATTTTGTCCTTGATGTGTACATGCAGCACTCACAGCAACAAAATTCCCTGCAGCAATTCGGGCAACAATGACTCCACTATTATACAGATAACCTCCATCTCTGGTCAATGCTGCATTTCCTGATGCGCTTAAATCAACTGTAAAATCAACGTTAGCTGGTGCACTTATAGGATTATCAGTAGCCTGACATCCAGTTACACATGAGGTATATAATAATGCCGCCGCTCCGGCTCCAAATAGAGTTAAGAATTCTTTCCTATCCATGGATTTACCTTGAATTTATTGATTAATTTTTTTGATAAAACATTTACAATGCATATGCGGTTGTTAATGAAAAACGAAGTTCATCTTCTACGGGAACCAATAACAGCGAAGGACGTTCAATTTGGAAATTCGTTAAGCTGATAGTAAATGCTGCATGGATAATAAGTTTCTTTTCAACCCATTGTTGCAATGCAGTAATTGTAATTTCACGGGAAATTCCGTGGAATGTTAGTTTACCGCTAGCAAAAAGACTGTCGCCGCGTGAAATAACCGATGAACTTGTAAAACTTGCTTCAGGAAAACTAATTGCATCGATCACTTCCATCGCATGCGAATCACGGTTGGAGTTTCCACTGTTGAAAGTGGTAACATCCACGCTTGCAGAAACAGCTTGTACTGTTTTATTCGATGGATCGATTCGAACGATTGATGAAACATCCTTACTGGTTGATTCCATTTTGTGAAGAGGATGAACTATAAAATACGTCATCGAAGTTTCGTTCTGAATACACGGAATATTTTTCACTTGAGATTGTGCTATTGTGAGCACTCCAATGATTATCACTATTATTCCAGATATTTTTTGCATGAGTTCCCCGCGAAAAATTATTTAAAATGTTATGACAATAAGTGAAGTGGCAAATGTTGCCGTCGTCACATATCCTGCAATCTGGTGAAACTGAGCGACTTTATCGTAATTTGTACCACTATGTTTAATTGCTTGCCCAATGATTGGTGTAAGAATCATTCCAGCAACATGAACCCATGCAAGAGTTTTATGTAGCGTGGTCGTGCTGTTTTCATCGCGGCGAATGAGCGGCGGCGGCGATAAAACCGAGAGAAGACCGGTTGCTGTATAACTCACTATTGTTGCAGCGATAAGTGTTTTATGTGTGCGAAGTAAACTGCGTCGCCGTGCAGGGTCATGGTTTTCATTTAAAACTTGTTGTCCGAAATATACAGTTGAAGCCATTAACCCAAGAGATATAAAACCACCAATTTGATGAGTCGTTAACATTGTTCGACGCAATGACAGTTCAAATTTTCGTTCTTGCGGAGAGAGTGCCGGAACAATACCAATACTTCGCATCATACCATTCTCGCCCCACATCAATTGTTCACCAAAACTAATATTTTTTGGAAGCAAACGTGTTTGTGAAACACGAGATGCAGAATCCTGTTGGAAAACCACAGATTGTACAGGCGGAGCCGCAGTTGAATCTGTTTGGCGTTCAGAATTTTGAGCCAGTAAAAGCTCCTTTCCCATAATAAAACACAGGAATAACAAAACAATGCTTTTTCGATCACATAATTTCATGGTTGCTCCAGAATTTTTCTACTGTTCATTATTTTTTTTAGGAATTAATTTCTACTTCATCTAAGCAATTGAAGTGAGTAAAAACAGATATACTTATTCGAAAAAATTTACCTACCTGGACCGATACAATGAAAAATATCAATTATGGATAATCGATGATGTAGATCTTGAGGTTGATTGTTTTTCAATTACGGGCTTTTGACAAAGACAATACTTTCTCGGTAATTTAATGCTGTGGCGTAACTCGAAGGGAAATGAAAGGGATTTCTCAGTACCTTAAATGTTTTAAATAATTTTAATCCGGTAGGATTCATTATTCTATCTCCGTTAGAGGTGATTATAAATTTGGTCTACTATTTATACTGTAATATAACTATTGTACCAAATTTCAAATAGGGAGATCCTCTTGGGAAAATAATGTAAACTATATTGCCGAATCAAAAGAACATATGCTTATTTTTTTGTACTACAAGGTACTCATTGGATCTGAATATAAACAGAACTTCTCATCATTCATTCAATATTTACGCTGTTTAATATTTAAACAAATCCCCTGGACGATCATCTCGAACAAGGGATTGAAAACTAACACTCATTTTTTATCCTACAATAGCACCAATTGACACTATTTCACAAAGAGCATCTTCTTAACAACATTGAACGATCCAGATTCCAACCGATAGAAATAAACACCACTTGAAAGGTTGGAAGCATTGAATGTTACCGAATATTCTCCGGAAGTTTGGAATGAATTGATCAGCGTTGCAACTTCCTGACCAATCAGGTTATAGACTTTCAAAGACACAGTGCTGTTGTTCGGCAATGAATATTTTATTGTTGTGCTTGGATTGAATGGATTCGGATAATTCTGCTCAAGTGAATATTTTGTCGGTTGAACTGTTGGATTCACTGAAACATTCAAGACAGAAATGCTATAGTTTGCATTTCCAAACAACGGGCTTCCTGTTCCCTGAATGTCGTATGATGCATTCACATTCTGAGGGGCTGTTTCATTATATCCAGGTTTATCAACGGAAACGGAGTATGAACCCGGAGCAAGACCATCGATCAAATAAAATCCATCACTGTTCGTGATAGCATATCCTGCAATTTCACCATTCCGCATTGCGAAAACAAATGAACCAGCTTTTGATGAATTATTCTGTCCGTTTCCATTCCCTCCGGTAAGATTGACATTGCCATAAATTCCGGTGTAACCATTCGCAGATGAACCGAATGGTTTCACATAGATATTGATGTTATCAATACTGTTTCCATTCACAACAATTTTGGAAGCGCGTTTCCAACGAGTGTTGACTGTATCACTGGAGTAAAAAGAAGGTGTATAACTTCCAAGCGGCAGTGCCATGACAAAATATGTTCCCGGAAGTAATTCCTTGAATTCAAAATTGCCAAGCGAATCCGTATCAACAACATACGCACGAGAAATAGTGTGAGGATCGTTAAATCTCCAGCCATCGCGGAAAGCAACAACGCGGGATGGAATAGGAAGATTTTTAACAGAATCAGACACAGAACCTTTGATACCACCAAGAACAACCGGCGGAAGAGGCGATAATGTGAAATTGATTCCGCTAGTATCTTTTTGTAAACGTGCGATATCCGCTGATAAAATACTTGACTGATTATTAAAGAATTTAACCGCATACCCTTTTGAGCGGGCAAAAACAACATATGCACCAGGTGGAACACCTACGGAATAGTTACCGATGGTGTCGACTTTGGCTTTGAACACAAAGTCTGAATTTCCTTCCAGGCGGAAATCACCATTACCATTGTACTCAAAATATTTTCTGAAATTCTCTGCCATGATCAATGGTCCTCCTGAAAGATTCAGGGCAAACTCTGCACGAACAAAAAACACTCTGGTCTCAGCATTGTTGATCGCTAATCCTGTCGTATCGGTAACACTTCCCTTAACAGTAATTTTTGGAACCGTAGAAACTCCACCACGCAATTTGAAAGGAACTAAAGTGGGACCTACTTTTGCAGCATCATCAACAAATATTGATTTTGCCTGAGATACTTCTCGTTGTCCATCATACCACTGCGTTTGATATTTTCCCGGAGGAGCATTTGCTTTTATTTTGTAATAGCCTGGATCAATTTGAGCAATTTGATAATTTCCGTTGTTGTCAGTTCGTGCAGAATACGCAAATGACAACGCTCTATTTGTATCTGCTCTAAATATCTCTATGATCACATTGGGTATCGGATTAGCAAGTGTATCGGTCACTTTACCTTGAATGATTCCATTGCCACCGGAAACCCCAATCGTAAAATATTGTTTTGCTTCTCCCCCCTTGTTAGATTTTGCAACAATAACCACATTATAAAATCCTTTTTCTTTCGGAGTCCAATTAACAACACCAGTTGAATCGATCTTGAATTCCGGAACGAGTACGGTTAACATACCGGGAGTCGCCCATCCCGAATAAAGTATTACCGCAGAGGGATCTGCAGAAACTGCTTTTGCAGTGTAATTATATTTCACATCTTTTTGTCCATAAAGATTTGGAACAGAAATAAATTTCACTTCATCTCTCGGGATTTTATTTTCAATCGTTAACTGTAATGTGGTGCTTTGCAGAAATTCACCGGATGAAAGTTTCGCACGAACAAGATAATTGAATATCTGTTTCATTCCCGGATCAACAGGAGGAAGATTAGTGATTGACACAAGATTTTTTGTTGAATCAATTTTATTCAATGCACTCATCGGCATCGGCATTCCATACACCAAATAATAATCAATTGGAGTATTGATCGGTGGTGCCTGCCAAGTAAGTTTCACTTTGCCGCTGTCAACTTTTCCATCTAATCGAAATGAACCCGAGAGTGGAATTCCGGGCACAGAGATGAAAATAACATTGCTTTTAGCTATTGCCGTGCCCGTTTTTGCAAGAACGTAATACCCAATATATTGCGGAATAGTTGAAACGACCTGTGGGACCTTGTCCACAAACGAAGTATCCAACGTGGTTACAATAAGAGCAACCATAGAAGTATCTGGATATTTTTCTCGATATAGTTCATACTGTGTTGTGTTGTTTGCTCCAATTGGTTTTGTCCAGGTCAATTTCACTTCACCTGATAATTCTACTTTTGTAGCAGTAAGTTTTATCTGGGACTTTGTTGTTTGAGCAAGCAGTAAAACAATACCAAGCAGCATCAATAAAAAAATAGTAAGGCGTTTACTCATATATCCTCCTGATTTGTGTTTGCAAATTTATAGATCTGATCACTTTTTTTATCCGATTTTTTCGGTTTTTTAAGTTCACCTGATTAGTTGGACAGAACCATACCAACCGGGCTTTATGGTACATCAATGTGAGAACGACACTAGTGTAACTACAAGCACCGTACCACAAATTAAATCCCCGAAATCATCAAATCTCAGGGATTTTATAATCTTCACGGTGCATATTTTGCACGGTAAACGCAGGTTTTGCATCGCTCAAATAGTCAAAACCGAACCGACAGAAGAAGTTGATTTCCTTGATTTGCTGTATATTTCGGTTGAATTGAAATTCCTGTCACACTGAAAACATCTACCTCCGACGCAATATAAACAAAGGCAAAAGCAGCAAATGAATAGATCTCCGCTTTGCGATATGAGTTATACGTATCATATTTTGATGAAATATCTGAAAGTACTGTCGCTGATAAATATTCC
>JANXZD010000383.1 GCA_025355705.1 Bacteroidota bacterium
TGATGGACCAATTGGTGGATCGGGAGGAATTTCTCTCGGGTGTACGATTACTGTATGAATCGTCTGACGAACATAAAGATATATTGCACTTTAAGGATGGAAGATTGTTTGAGCGATATTCTGCCCCTATTATCATGGGGGGCGACATGGTTGGACGCGTGTGGTCTTTCCGAGACATCACCGAACGCGATCGTAAAGAAAAAGAGCGGGAAGGTTTGATCGCAGATTTGCAAAATGCTATTGAACAGATCAAGACATTACGAGGCATTGTGCCGATCTGCGCCCACTGCAAAAAGATCAGAGATGATAAAGGATACTGGGAACAAGTCGATGCGTATGTTTCTAGACATTCCGAAGCCCAGTTCTCTCATAGTATTTGTCCTGACTGTACGAAAGAACATTTTCCCGAACTTTATAACGATAAAAATAGTGACTAACTGATGTTACGCAGAGAAAATAACTGCCTAATAAAGTAAAGATGTCATGCCCGCTAAGAACGTGTCCCCGAAGGAATCCCTTTGGGACGGGAATGACGGTTGATTTTAAAATTTTTGCGTAGCGTGAGTTACTAAATGTGAAAGACAAATTAGAAAGTATTTACTATGCAGACTCTCTTGAACCTTGGCCGATCGATAAAAGAATTGCCGACAAAATATCCGGCTGTCATTTCCGGGTACATTATCTATCTTTATCTCTTCATTGTCATGATCAGATTCTTTGTTATGGCAAAAACATCGGTGGTAGATTTTTATACCGTCATCGAGATGTTTGACGCGCTCCCGTTCATGTGGCTGCTGGCAATGATGCTGGTGAAAGTGATCACCATTCGGACAAAACTCCACGACAGTGAAACCCAACGAATAATGAAAGAACAGGAATTACACATTAAAGAAACCCAGATCAGCACAATGCGAGAGGTCGTTATGGGACTGCAGCACCAGATCAATAATCCGCTTGCGATTATCATGCTGCTGCTCCATAGTGTCAAACGATCGGTGCTGCCACCGGATGTGGCGGTCAAGATCAATTCAATCGAAGATGAATCCAAGCGCATTACACAAGCGCTAAAAGATTTCAGCGCAACAGAATCCTATGAAGCACAGCAGATCGGCAAAACGTTCGGTGCAATGGCGGTTCCAAATAATCCTGTTTGATTCTTTTGATTTCCTACCTTGTTTCCAAACTCCCCACCTGAACGACATTGTCGGGCAGGCGTTTGGGAATGCGACAGCACGTTATGTTCCCAACGTCCTATTATGTTTGAAAAGTCTTTAAAATGTCATCGCGAGAAGCGACGTGGCGATCTTAAAAATTTGAAAGCAAGATTGCTTCGACAAAAACGTCTCGCAATGACAATCCTTTAGTTTCCACACGGTCTGTCCCGTTGGGAATAAGATGGAAATATTTACAGATCGACAGATGGTGTTCCTTGTAACACCGAAGCTACAAGGCTCATTAATTTTTTTGCATTATATGGTTTATGAATAAAACCATTCACAGCGTTTTCACCGTGATCGATATCTTTCGTCGCATCGATCAATCCGCTGGAGGCAATGATCTTTACCGTTGGGTTCATCTTCCGTAATGCCATGATCAAATGATGTCCGTCCATCACCGGCATCATCATATCGGTTATCACAAGAACGATCTTGTCTTGATGCTCAGCATATCGCGCAACACCTTCAGCACCGTCCGATGCAGTGACAACGGTATAGTTAAACGCTTCAAACGTACGTTTTGTCACTTCGCGAATTGAATCCTCATCATCCACAATCAATATCAGTTCTCCGTTTCCGGAAGAGATAGTCGTTATTGATTTTTCTGATGATTCAACAGAAGTTGATTCTGACGCAGGTAAAAATATATTAAATGCAGTCCCTTTCCCAATGTCACTTTGGATATCAATGAACCCTTTATGACTTTTTACGATCGTATAGACCGTCGATAATCCAAGACCGGTCCCTTTACCGATCTCTTTGGTGGTAAAGAATGGTTCAAAGATATGGTCAAGGATCTGCTTCGACATACCAACACCAGTATCCGTTACCGAAAACCTCGCATAGCGTCCAACTTTTGCATCGATGTTCATACGAGTATATTGTTCATCGATCACTTCATTGGATGCAATAATGGAAAGCGTGCCGCCGTTCGGCATTGCATCACGCGCATTCACACCAAGATTCATGATCAATTGATGGAAATGCGTCGGATCGACCATGATCGTCCATGTAGAATTCGGTATGTCGCTGACAATGTTGATGGAGCGTGGAAATGTCTCCTTAAAGATACCGACAACTTCTTTCACCAAATGACGCGGTTGAATGAGGATCTTTTGGGTTTCCAATCCCCGGGCAAATGTGAGGATCTGTTTGACGATCTCAGAACCGCGGCGGGCGCTGGATTCGACCGATTCAAGAACTTTTTGCATGTTCTCGTTCACATAACTCCTTTTCAATATTTCTACCGCAAGCATGATCGGCGCCAGCACATTATTCAGATCGTGAGCAATTCCTCCGGCAAGTGTTCCTAAACTATCCAATCGCTGCGTTCGCAGAAACTGATATTCAAGATTTTTCTTTTCGGTAATATCAGTATTAATGGACATCATGGATTTCGGATTTTTTTGCTCATCGTAAATGAGACTTATTCGAGCATCAACCGTCAGTTCTTTTCCTTCCTTGGTATAGTGGAGAAACTCCCCGCTATACATACCATCCTTAAGTAATTGAACGAACACATCATCATGTTTTGCCTTTTCATAATACAATACTTCACGCGCGTCTTTCCCGATCACCTCTGCTGCGCTCCAACCATACATCCGTTCAGCTCCTTTGTTCCAGTACAAGATCCGCTGATCCATGCCTCGTACGAAAATAGCATCGTGTGCTTCCGCGAGCAGCATTGCTTGTTCTTTAATTTGTTCCAGAGATTGCGCTTGTTGAGTGACATCTTGTTTAATGGCAACGAAATGCGTGACCAAGTTTTGTTCATTCCGTACGGGGGTGATGGTCATTTCATCGATATACAGACTTCCGTCTTTTCGTTTATTGGTCAACTCTCCTCTCCATGACCGCCCGGAAAGAATTGTCTCCCATAAATTCTTATACAGTTCTTTCGATTGCTTATTAGATTTTAAGACCCTCGGATTTTTTCCTTTTACCTCTTGTAATGTATATCCGGTCATATTGGTGAATGCATTATTCGCCCAGATGATATCACCGTTAATATTCGTGATCACAATTCCATTCACTGCCGTTTCAAATGCCGTCAGGAACAATAATTGCAGTTCCTGGATCTTTTTTCGTTCAGAAATATCCTGTGCAACACCGATAAGCGCAATACTTTCCCCTTTGTCGTTGAGAATAACGGATGTGGAAAGATTTATATAAAATTCTTCACCGCTCTTTTTACGATTCAATAGTTCACCACGCCAGTTCCCTTTTTTGGCATCGTCCAGAATTTGGGAAGATACGACACGATCACCATCAGAAGAATGCAGGATGGAAATATTTTTACCGAGAACTTCACGGGGTTCATATCCATATGTTGTACAGAACGCTTCGTTCACAAAGAAGATATTATTATCCAGATCAGTGATGATAACACATTCACCAATACTTCGGA
>JANXZD010000386.1 GCA_025355705.1 Bacteroidota bacterium
CCGGCCTGATCAAAGGAATTGGCCCTTCATTAGCTGAGCGTATCGTGGAAATGTTTGGAAAAAATACTCTGGATGTATTGAATAATTACCCAGAGAAATTGATGAAGGTGGAAGGAATAGGGCAAAAGAAATATGCTGCAATTTCCGGTGCGCTTGCCGGAATGAAAGAGATGCAGGAAACACTCGTTTTTCTTAAATCTCATGGAATTACAACCGGAATTGCAATCCGATTGTATAAAACGTATGGAAAAATTGTTGCTGAAATATTAAAAACAAATCCATATCAAATTATCGATGATGTTGTTGGTATTGGGTTCCAAACTGCAGATACAATTGCCAAAAAAATGGGTGTACAAGAAGAAAGTATTTATCGATTAACTGCTGGAGTACGCTTTGTCTTGGATGATGCTTGCAGAGCAGGGGGACATTGTTTTCTGCCAAAAGAAGAGTTGACCGAACGGTCAGCTGTATTGCTGAATGTTGATGAAGCAAAAGTTGAACGGGCTGTCCTTTCCGCAATTGAAACAGGATATCTTGTCGGAGAAGGAGATGCCGTCTCGCCGTTAAAATTATTCGAAGCGGAATCATATTCTGCAAAAAAACTTTCGTTGTTATTGCGAAAAGGTGTGCGCCAGCTTGATCAAGGGAAATTATATACAGCATTAGATCATATAGAACATCGACATAATATCCATTTCGATGAGAAACAGCGACTTGCCGTTGTCAGCTCGGTATTGAATCCAATAACGATATTAACCGGTGGACCGGGGACAGGAAAAACTCTTTGCGTTAACGGCATGATAGAACTTGGCGATGAATTGGGGATGAAGTATGTTCTTTGCGCACCGACGGGCAGAGCTGCGAAACGACTTGCAGAAGTAAGTGAGCGAGAAGCAAAAACAATACACCGATTATTGGAGTTCGATCCGAACAGTGGAT
The DNA here is from genome assembly GCA_025355705.1 of Bacteroidota bacterium. GTDB lineage: Bacteria > Bacteroidota > Ignavibacteria > UBA10030 > UBA8401 > UBA8401. The sequence continues at coordinate 940 of JANXZD010000386.1, forward strand.
TGTTTCGCCGGAACGATAATGATCCAATTGAAGCAGATATTGTCATTGTTGATGAAGTCTCAATGGTTGACACACAACTGTTTGCGTCGTTGCTTGGTGCAATGAAACCAGAAGCACAACTCGTTCTCGTGGGTGATGTTGATCAGTTACCGTCGGTTGGTCCTGGGCAGGTGTTGCGTGATTTGATCGAATCGAAATCACTTTCGACGATACGATTGGATACGATTTTCCGCCAGGCAGTACGAAGTTCCATCATTTCAAATTCTCATAAAATTAATCATGGTGCTGAACCGGAGTTTGCCGACGATTTCCAATTCATAGAAGCAGATACGCCTGAACAAATACAAACGCATATTGTTGGATTATGTTCAACGGTTCTTCCTCAAAATTACCAATATGATCCATTTACCGATATTCAAGTTCTTTCCCCAATGAATAACACACCGAGTGGTGTGAAAGAATTGAATAAAAAATTGCAAATGGTGTTGAATGGGCGTTCATCGATCTGTTGGCAAGGGAATGAGCGAAAATTTCTTCATAATGACAAAGTGATGCAGATTCGCAATAACTATGAGAAGGAAGTGTATAACGGGGATATGGGGAGGGTTACCGGATTTGACAAAGATGATGGGAAAATATACGTGAATTTTTATGGAAGGGATATTGAATATTCGTTCAACGATCTTGATGAACTTGTTCTTTCTTATGCGACAACAATCCACAAAAGTCAGGGGAATGAATTCAATGCCGTTGTGATTCCATTATCGATGTCGCATTTTATTATGCTCCAACGAAATTTACTCTATACCGCAATCACAAGAGCTAAACAGAGGCTATTTCTTGTTGGGCAGCGAAAAGCCCTTGTTGTAGCGATCAATAATGCCAATACTCGCCAACGAAACACTCATATGATGAAACGGCTTCAGTCGTTGTTGTAATACGTTGGTTCATCATTTCATAGCATCCCGGTAATAGTTCCTTAACAGAGCTTTGTTATTTTGATATAAAAAAGGAGCTATTTATGGAACACAAAGAATTCATGTATTTCGCTTTGGCTTGTCTATTCTTATTTATTACTTTATGGGATTCAAGCCGCACGAAAAGATCTCGCTAATTCGATTTATATAAATACCCTAAAAACTCAATCGACAGTATAAATCCGTACGTTTGGGCTTTTTTCTTTCCTTCTATTCTATTCCTGCCTATATTTGCTCGTTATTGTTCATTTTCATTTGAGGTAAATATGGAGCGTCTCTTCTCGCCTTGGCGATCGAAATATATTTCAACGTTTAAGAAGGAAAAACCTCGAAAAGGGGAATCGTTATTTTCTCGTATTCTTCGTGAGAAGAAAGACAGTAAAAATCTCGTCATTGTTAGGAAAAATCATTGCTTTGTGATGATGAATCTATATCCATATAACAGTGGACATTTAATGATAGTGCCGTATCAACAAACATCAGAGATAAGCGATCTTTCGGTTGAAGAAATGACCGAAATTATGGAAACCAGTTCTCAGATGATCGAAATTTTGAAAAAAGTATTGAAACCACAAGGATTTAATTTTGGTGCGAATCTTGGCAGAGCTGCCGGCGCAGGGGTTGATGACCATATCCATTTTCATATTGTTCCTCGGTGGATTGGTGATACCAATTTTATGCCAACACTTAGTGACATTAAAGTAGTTTCAGAAGATATGAGGGAAACATTTAAAAAAATTAAGAATGAAATAACATCTAAAAAAAATAAAAGGAAACAATGAAAACATTTCTCCTCTTTCTAATCTGTCTTTCAAACAGCCTTATCGGTCAACGATCCCATTCTGAAACAGCAGTACAAATTAAAAACAATGGGTTGGAAGAGTTGTATGCTTTTGAAATGCTAAAAGATCTAACAGGAAATATTGGCAATCGTTTAAGTGGTTCGAAAAATTATGATAAAGCTGTAGAATGGGGTAAACTAATATTAGAAAAAGCTGGAGCAGATTCCGTATGGCTAGAACCGGTAATGATTCCACATTGGGTTAGAGGAAACGAACAGGCATTTCTTTCACTATTAGATAAGCGGAAAATTGAATTATCTGTTTGCGCATTGGGTGGAAGTATAGGAACCGCAAAGAATGGAGTTAGTGCTGAGGTGATTGAGGTGAAATCATTTGAAGAGGTTAAACAGCTTGGTCGTAAGGCTAAAGGTAAAATTATATTTTATAATCGTCCGTTTGACAGAACGAATTGGAGTCCGTTTCAAGCGTATGGTGGTGCAGTAAATCAAAGAACTAATGGAGCTATTGAAGCAGCAAAGGTTGGTGCTATTGCCGTTCTTGTTCGATCCATAACTCCGGCTATGGATGATGAACCTCATACCGGCGCAATGCGATACGCAGATTCTATTCCTCAAATTCCAGCGGTAGCAATTAGTACAGTGGATGCGGAAATGTTAAGCATGGAATTACATAAACATAATGTCAGTTCCGTACACATTTTACTAAGCTGTAAAACATATCCGGATGTTGCATCATTCAATGTTATCGGTGAAATTTGCGGGGCTGAAAAGCCGGAAGAAATTGTTCTTGTTGGGGGCCATCTGGATAGTTGGGATAAAGGAACTGGTGCTCATGATGATGGAAGCGGAGTAGTTCAGAGTGTAGAAGTAATTCGTTTGATAAAAAATCTCAAGATACATCCTAAACGTACTATTCGTGCGGTTCTTTTTGCCAATGAGGAAAATGGATTGAAAGGTGGGCGTGCATATGCTGCAAGAGAAAGTAATAAAAAGGAAAAACATATTGCTGCAATTGAAAGTGATGCGGGTGGAACGTCCCCACGAGGATTTGGAGTCAGCTCCGACTCACTAAAAGTTGAAAAAATCAAATCTTATTCTTCGTTACTTGAGATTGTTGGGGCTGAAAAAATCAATAAAGGTGGAGGTGGAGCAGATATTAGTACTTTGGAATCTTTGGGAACTACGATGATTGGTCTCAATCCGGATCCTCAGCGCTATTTTGATTATCATCATTCAAATAATGATACCATCGATAAAGTGCATCCGAGAGAATTAGAATTAGGAGCAATTGCAATGGCAATTCTTGCATGGGCAATTTCTCAAGACGGCTTGTAATTTTCGAGGTTATATTAACTGAATGGCGACCTAAGGCCGTCAGTTTAATTTTAAAAATAGTTAAAGAAATGTCTTGACAAATTATAACTAATTAGTTATATTTGAATTAGTAATAATAATGGCAGGAGATATACAAATGAAAACAACAGAAAAATATGGGAAAAATGCGGATTTGGCCCTGTCTATGTGGGTTAAACTTGCTAGGGCAAGTGATACTTTTGCAAGTCTCACTGCAAAGGATATTGATAGTTATGGATTAACAGTACCTCAGTTTGGCGTTATTGAATCGTTAGGTCATCTAGGACCTATGAAAATTGGTGAAATGTGTTCGAAAAAACTGATGAGCGGGGGAAACATAACAGTTGTTATCGATAATCTTGAAAAACAAGAACTGGTTGAAAGAACAAAAGACGAAACAGATCGTCGGGCGTATGTCCTGCGATTAACTCCGAAAGGAGAAGAGAAATTCAAAGAGATGTTTCCAAAGCACGCAATTTTTATAGAGAATATTATTGCTTCAACATTAACAGAAGTTGAACTCCATCAATTATCTGCATTGTTAAAAAAATTAGGATTAGCGTTAAAACAAAAAATTTAATTTTCAAACAAGAATTACATCAACCCACAATAACTTAATAATAACATAAAGGAGCCTCATAATGAAAAAGATTCTAATATTCGTAATTGTAGTAGCAGCAACAGTTGCCGCGCAAACAAAATGGAAGATTGAAAAATCACATAGTAATATCAATTTTGCCGTTGCGCACCTGATCGTTTCAGAAGTAACCGGCAAGTTCAAAGACTTTTCAGGAACAGTTGAGAGTGGCAAGGAAGACTTTTCTGATATGAAAGTCGATATTGCAATTAAAGCAAATAGTATTGATACCGATGAACCAAAGCGTGATGGCCATCTGAAGAGTCCTGATTTCTTCAATGCGGCAGTTGACAGCATTGTTACATTCAAGAGTACAAAAGTAGAAAAAACCAGCGAAGGAAAATATAAAGTAACCGGTGATCTTACAATGCGTGGAGTAACAAAACAAGTTGTTCTGGATACACAATTGAAAGGAAAAACTAAAAGTCCTTGGGGACAAACAGTTGCAATTTTCAAATCAACCACAACGATCGATCGAACGGCTTGGGGATTAAAATGGAACAAAGGTCTTGAAGCGGGCGGTTTGCTTGTTGGTGAAAATGTCAACCTAACATTCAATGTTGAATTCATTCAAAGTTAATTAAATTTAAGAAAGAGAGAAAATATTATGTCAAACATAGCAGAAAATATAGATATTAAAAAATCATGGGTGATAGATGTTGCCCATACGAACATCAATTTCAGCGTATCGCATATGGTCATATCAGAAGTGACTGGAACCTTCAAAGAATTTGAGGGGACTGTTGCGGCATCAAAAGAAGATTTCAGTGATGCAATTATTGACGTGCAGATCAAATCAAAAAGTATCAATACAGAGAGTAACGATCGCGACAATCATCTTCGCAGTGCAGACTTTTTTGATGCTGAAAAGTATCCGATTTTGGCTTTCAAAAGCACTGAAGTTCAGTCAAAAGGAAATAATAAGTTAGTTATCACCGGAGATTTAACACTTCGTGGAATAACCAAACAAGTTGTTCTCGATGCTAAATTCAAAGGTCAAGCAGTAAATCCGTGGGGACAGATTGTTGCAGCTTTTAAAGCAACTACCATAATCAATCGTAAAGAGTGGGGATTGGTTTGGAATGCAGCATTAGAAGCTGGCGGGTTTCTTGTCGGAGAAGATATTGAATTGAACTTAAATATTGAACTCAATCAGGCGAAGTAAAATGAAAATCATGTCAACAAATATTCATCTTGTTGGTATTTCGGGAAGTTTACGGAAAGTATCATACAACACTGCGCTGCTTAAAGCGGCGCAGGAGTTGTTACCCGAAAATGTGACCATCGAAATTGCTGAGATTGGCAATTTACCATTATATAATTCGGATATTGATGGTGAGTTACGGCCACAATCGGTAAACGATTTTAGAAATATACTTGCAAAAGCAGATGCTTTTTTGTTTGTTTCACCCGAATACAATTACGCAATTCCGGGGGCATTAAAGAATGCAATAGATTGGGCATCCCGAGGAGAAGATTCACCGATTATCAATAAACCAGTCGCCTTAATGGGTGCGACAAGAGGATTGTGGGGTACGACTCGGATGCAACAAGCATTTCGTCCGGTATTTCAGTACTTAAATATGATACCGGTAAATAAACCCGAAGTTTTAGTAGCGCAAGTGCAAACGAAGTTTGATTCAAATCTTCAATTGATTGATGAACAGACAAAAAGTATTGTCCGTCAGCAGTTAGAAGCGTTAAAAAATTTAACACTACGGTTTAAAGATTAGAAGGGTGTTATGAAGGAAAAAATTTTGGGAATTCATCACATTACAGCGATGGCAAGCGATGCACAGCGTAATGTAGATTTTTATGTGTCAATTCTCGGGTTGCGATTTGTAAAAAAATCAATAAACCAGGATGCCCCCGATGTGTATCATTTATATTATGGTGATGAGGTTGGCAGTCCTGGAACGGCAATGACTTTTTTCCCGTTTGGACGTGCTTCGCGTGGCACGAGAGGAAACGGAGAAATATCACGCGTTGGATTTGCGGTCCCAATAACATCGATCAATTTTTGGATCAATCATCTTTCAAAGAATGGAATTTCATTTTCCGGTTCTGAAAGGAAATTTGAAAATAACATCATTACATTTCCCGATCCGGATGGAATGATGATAGAACTCGTGTTTAGTGACAAACAGATATTAAAATTTCCATGGAAACAAGGTCCAATTCCTGTTGAACACGCCATCCGTAATTTTTTTGGTGTTACGATGAACCTGGCTTCGATTGAAGCCTCGGCTGCAGTTCTCAATGATGTTCTTGGATTTCATTCTGTTTCACAAAATGGCAATATGTATCGGTTTTTTGTCGGAGAAGGAAGTGACGAGGTAGCAATAGATATTATCGTAAATCCAAATATTCCATTTGCCCGACAATCAGCTGGCTCCGTTCATCATATTGCGTGGAGAGTAAAAGATTTTGCAGCACATGAAAAGTGGCAGCATCATGTAGCACAGAGCGGACTTTCTCCAACAGAGGTCATTGATCGTTTCTATTTTCATTCGATCTATTTTCGTGAACCAGGTGGAATATTATATGAAATTGCGTCTGATAATCCCGGATTTACTGTTGATGAAACGTTGGAAGAACTTGGAACACACTTAATGCTACCTCCGTGGTACGAAATCCATCGAGAGAAGATTGAGCGTGCATTGCCGCCGATTTCAATTCCGGCAAATAATATAAAATGATCAAAGAATTACATATCGCTTCAAAGGGAGTGGCTCCGCATCATTCTTCAAAGATATTGATTGAAGGAACCGAGCTTGATAAAGCTAAAGCTGTGATGATCATGATTCACGGCCGGGGTGCAACTGCAGAAAGTATTTTGGATATTTCACAATATTTCACTGTTGATGATGTTTCGTATATTGCTCCTCAAGCAAACGGAGGAGCATGGTATCCGTTTAGCTTTTTGATGCCAACAGAACAAAATGAACCCGGAATTACATCGGGATTGCAAAGAATTTTTGAGATTGTCGATCATGTGATTACTTCTGGAATTTCCGAACAAAAGATAATGCTTTTGGGATTTTCTCAAGGCGCGTGTCTTTCATTAGAATGGACAGCGCGTAGTAATAAAAATATTGGAGCGGTTTTTGGTCTTAGTGGAGGTTTAATTGGACCCAATGGAACGAGACGAAATTATTCAGGTACTTTGCAGAATACTTCAGTGTTTCTAGGGTGTAGCGACATGGATTTTCATATTCCAAAAGAACGAGTTATTGAAAGTGCGGAAGTTTTCAAACAATTAAACGCAACCGTAACACTTAATTTGTATCCAAACATGGGGCATACGGTGAATGACGATGAAATTGATCATATCAATTCAGTAATGAAAAATGTGATAAAAAAATAATGTATTCCTTTTATCGACATAATGAATTAACAACGAACACTGAATTATGGGGAGAGTCGGTTGAGATATTTTTCGGTTCAGAAAATGAAAAATATTTAGGATTTGGAAACCTTGTTCAGTTAACACGGACATCGTTAAAAAATGTTGCTGATCGTGCTCCAATGCAGCTTCATAAAAACATTGAAATCGTTGATATTATGATCAGCGGCTCGGTAGAATTTCACGATAGCTTTGGACAAACAGCATCGTTTCCTGCAAACACTGTTCAGGTGTTATCTGCTGGTACCGGGATTTATCAGCGGGAATCAAATGTTGGGAATGGAATTACAGAAATGATTCACCTTGGATTTATGCCGAATGAACTCAATCAGCCGGTGATAAAGACAAAAGCATTATTTAATCTGAAAGAAAATAAGAATGCATTTGTTGAATTAGTTTCACCTGCAAATGCTTCATCGCTAACGATTCGCCAACAAGCCGCCGTGCTGTTAGGAGAATTTGATGCAGATCAGCATATTGGTTACAGTTTGAACAATAAATCGGTAGGATTATTCGTCTACGTGGTGAATGGAAGTATGAATGTACAAAACAATATACTTTCTGCCGGTGAAGCTGTTGGAATAATGGATGAAGAACAAACGATATTTCATACTTCAGAACCATCTATTTTATTATTGATAGAAGTTGAATTAATTGAACAATTGGAGAATTCATGAAAACATTTATGGTTGAAGTACGACTGCCCTTCGATCCGCCGCAGGAGTTTTTTACACTCATTCCATCGCAGCGTGCAATGGTTGTAGAACTATTGATGAAACGAAAATTCTTGAGTTATACGCTTGCATCCGATCGCTCTAAAGTCTGGATTGTGATGGTTGGAGAGACAGAACTTGATGCGCGCAAATTGCTTGAAAAGCAGCCGATGGATAAATATTTCAGTTATATATTTACGGAATTGATGTTTCACGATATGGCAGGGACAATGTTCCCAGCAGTTTCTTTGAACTGATACAAATGAACAGGAAAGAGTTTCTGTCCATCGCAGTTGCTGTCCCTTTGATAGGAAATGTAATGAATCTACATGCATTAAAAAATCTCACTGACAGTGCCGGTAAAACTGAAAGAATGCCGTTATTATTCGTCGGTCATGGCAATCCGATGAATGCAATTGAAGACAATAAATTCAGTAATACATGGAAAGAATTTGGAAAGATACTCCCGAAGCCGACAGCAATTCTTTCCGTTTCAGCACATTGGCTTACCCGCGGGACAAAAGTTACCGCAATGAAAAAACCAAAAACAATACATGATTTCGGTGGATTTCCTGAAAAATTATTTGCACAGCAATATCCTGCGCCTGGAGCGCCCGAACTTGCAAAAGAGACTCAGGTGCTTGTTGCTAAACCGCATATAATGCTTGACGACGCGTGGGGATTCGATCACGGAACCTGGAGTGTGCTGATCCAAATGTTTCCGAAAGCAGATATTCCAGTGTTTCAACTTAGCATCGATTATAATCAATCAATGCAATATCATTTTGAAATTGCTCAGCAATTACAAATCCTAAGAGAAAAAGGTGTTCTGATTATCGGGAGTGGTAATATCGTGCATAATTTGCAAGCGATAAACTTCAACAGTAATAAACCATACGATTGGGCATTGGAATTTGATTCCATGGTATCACAATGGATTGAATCGGGAAATTATCAAGCCATACTTGATTTTCAAAAACTGGGATCTCTTGCCAAGATTGCACATCCAACGTATGATCATTTATTACCGCTAATGTATGTCCTTGGATTTCAACATAAGAAAGATAATCCAAAGTTCTTCAATAGTGATTTTGATATGAGTTCTGTATCAATGAGATCAATTATTTATCAATAGTTGAGTTATGATATGCTATTAAAAAGCCCGCTTATGCGGGTTTTTTAATTTAAATAAGTTCCACAAGAATTTCCGCATCCACGATTGAAACAATGAAATCTACTTCGATGGTGAGAGGAATGGATTTTAATGGTAGACAAATACATCTGATTGATTAATTAAAAGAAATACAAAGAAAAAAGTATACATTTCTGCTGTGTCTATCCTTTTCAACTTTCTTTTAAAGATATTTCCGAACCAGAGGATATGCTTTGTGATGGATAATTTTAACTTCTCGATCGCGAATGCATGAAAAAAACTTTTATTGTTTTGATAATAAACGGTCGATATAATTTTCTTAAACAAAAAATAGAGCTATTGACGGAGACTGGAATGGTTAAGAGCCAATTCTATTTTTTGTTTAAGAAAATTATATCGACCGTTTATTATCAAAACAATAAAAGTTTTTTTCATGCATTCGCGATCGAGAAGTTAAAATTAT
>JANXZD010000430.1 GCA_025355705.1 Bacteroidota bacterium
ACCTTCGCAACCACAAGGCACAGGATCACGAGATAGTGGAGCGACATCGAAACCAACTGTTCCAACAAAAAAACGCAGTGATTAAATTTTCTTAAAAAAATATCATATGAAACGCATAATTTCGATTTTCGTATTTTTAATTTGTTTAATGAGTCAACTGTTCTCACAAAAGACTTCGGATGCACTTCGGTTTACTCCGTATTCATTTAACGGAGTGGGAGCGCGTGCATTGAGCATGGGTTCAGCATACATTGCTGTCTCTGATGATTATACAGCATCATTTTGGAATCCGGCAGGACTTGCGCAAATGAAACGACTTGAGTTTACCGGGAGCATTTCAAATCTCGGATACAGTGATAAGTCTACGTTTTACGGTAACTCATTAACTGCAGACGGCACATCAACAACCATTAACGATTTAGGATTTGTTTTTCCGTTTCCTACTGCTCAGGGAAGTTTAGTCTTTGCGTTCGGATATAATAAAGTTGCCGACTTTGCATCGGGTTCATCGTTTTCTGGTTTCAATCCAAAAAGTTCAATTGTTCCTACGTTGTTAGATGCTGATACTGACTTTAATATTCCATACTGGGTATATCTTACAAATAGTGCTGGTGATTATACTCTTTTAAAAGATAGCGTGAACCAAAGGGCAATTACAAAAGAGAGCGGCTCAATGGGAATGTGGTCTATGGCAGGAGCAATTGATATTGAAGAGAATGTTTCGCTGGGAGTGACACTGAATATCATCAGCGGGAAATATATTTTTGACCGGAATTATGTTGAGGAGGATACAAAAAACATTTATTCAGATACACTTCCTCATCTGCCATGGAATCAAGCATACTACCGGTTCAACAAATTTTATTATGACAGCCATAATGAAATGGAAATTACCGGAAGCAGTTTTACGTTTGGATTTATGTACCGTGCTGAGCTGTACCGGATTGGTGCCACCATACGCACACCGCAAGTAGTATCCGTAAAGCATACATATTCACGAGCTGGACAAAGTGTGTTTGATATTCCGAAAGACACTGCCGCATGGGTCGGAGGTCTTGAACCTCAAAAGAAAACATATTCGTATGATTCCTATTATGATTTTGGTGTCATCGCACCATGGAATTTTGGATTAGGCATTTCATTCTACCCAATCCCTGATCTTTTACTTTCTGCGGATGTTGACTATTCCGACTGGTCTCAGATAGAATGGTCTGAAGATACAGATCTGCAGAAAGAAAACATTACTTTGCAATCGAACTTCAAAGGTATTCTTTCGTACCGAGTTGGTGCCGAATTTAATGTTCCTTCAACCGATCTTCGTCTTCGCGGAGGATATTCTTTAAAACCATCTCCGTATAAAAATGATCCCAGTTCTTTTAATCATCAAACAATCAGTGGTGGAGCGGGAATTTTACTTCAAAGAAATATATTAATCGATGCAGGGGTCAGCTTTGGATCATTTAAAACATCAACCAACCAATATTCAGATCCAAGTTCTCGTGTTGATCAATCAATATCCACAACAAATGCCACTGTAACACTGAGTTACAGATTCTAAGAACCAAAAATTGTGAGAGTGTGATATAGCGCCGCTTGATTGCGGCGTTTGTATTTTATGGTTGAGTTTGGATGATACTTTCAATAGTTTACAACCAACGATTAAACGTATATGTGGAGAATTATCTATGTTTGGGAAAAAACCTTCAATAGATACACAAGCACTTGAAAAAGAACAAATTTCAAAATTTTTGCGTCAGGCGGACGAGCTCCTCCGGTTGAAGAATTTTGAAGGTGCATTACAGGCAATCCGTAAAGCGCTGGCGATTGACCCGAAGCACATGCTTGCCCGTACGTTTCAACAGCGTATTATGTTGATCCAGAAACAAAGTGGGCAGGCAGGAGATGTTCCATCGAAAGGTCCTTCTCCGGAAGAGATTGCACAAAGAATTTCAAATCTTTTTTCGGCAGCAGAACAATTGATCGGAAAAAAAGAATACCAGGAAGCGTTGAAACAAATTGCCGAAGTGTATCAACTTGATCCCGGAAGTCATTATGCAAGAGCGTACTCCGATAAGATCGAACAATTAATGATGGAAGATAAGCAGCGCGGAGTTCGTAAATTCGGTGAAGGTATTGTTACAACTCAAACGAGTGTTCAAGGAGCCGATTCATCGCAGAATGAACGAGGAAGCCTGATAATGTACCAAGAACTATTGAAAGAATATTGGTTCGACGGAAAAATTACACCCGAAGAAGAAAATGAACTCGGTTTGGTGAGAGAGACTTTTGCCATTACAATGGAAGAACATTTGGTTATCGAAAAAAACGTTAAGATCGAATCGTATATTGACGCGCTTCGATTGGCGTGGAAGGATGGTGTTATAACAGAAATGGAACGGCAAGTGCTCGATATGATGCGAAAACGATACGGTATTACAATGGAAGAACATTTGGCCATTGAAGACAGCGTGCGTGAAGCAAAACGTGGGACAAAAGCAAAGGCTAGAATTCTTATCGTCACTCCGGACAAGGAACTGTTGGCGATCATGACAAGAGCATTACAGCAACGGCATTATGAAGTTGTGTCGGCAACCAGAGCGGAAGAAGCATTGAATTCAATGGTAAAACAAATCCCAAAGTTGATCATTAGTGAAGTGATATTTCCCAATGGAACGATGGATAGTTTTGAATT